>JAEXUU010000767.1 GCA_023452965.1 Pseudomonadota bacterium
GCGCCGAACATGGGAAAGCTAGAGCGCTGAGGCGGCGAATAAAAATAGGAAGTGCTTGCCGCTTGATTGTCTTTCGCTATCGTTTGGTAAGCTGTCGACAATCCCCTCAGCCCTGCCTCTTCGAGACGCCGCTCCGCGGCTCTCCAGGATGAGGGCCTTCATGCCGAGATGGTCCCGGAGCGGTGCGCTACACTTTCGGCCAGGCGGAAGCATTCTATTGGGTGGCCCGGCTGGGAGGATTCCGCGCCGCCGCCCAGCCTCTCAACCTGTCGCAACCGACGGTCAGCCTGCGCATCAAGGAGCTCGAGCGCATTCTGGGCGCCGAGCTTTTCGACCGCTCGCATTACCGGCCCTCCCCCACGACGCTGGGCAGCGCGATCTATGCCGATGTCGAGCGCATGCTGGCCCATGCCGAGCAGGTGCAGCGCCACAGCAAGGAAGGCCTGCGCGGCAAGAGCCTATTGCGCATCGGCGCCGCCGACTCCTTCGCCGCCGCGATCCTGCCCGATCTCCTGGCCCAACTGGCGCGCCGCCATGCCGAGCTTCAGGTCGACGTCACCGTCGATTTCAGCACCCGGCTCGAGCAGCTGCTGCTCGACCGCTCGATCGACATCGCCTTCCTGTCGCAGCCGCGCGCCCATGAGGGCGTCACGATCGCCCCGCTCTGGCTGATCGACCTCGTCTGGGTGGTCGGAGCCGGCCTGCCCTTCTCCGGCAACGTCGCGACGCCGGAAAACCTCGTCGACCTGCCGATCTTCACCAACAGCTCGCCATCCGGCCTGTTCACCACCATCCAGATGTGGTTCGGCGCGCGCGGGCTGAAGCCGCATCGTCTCAACACCTGCAACCCGCTGACCGTGATCGCCCGCCTCGCCAGCGCCGGCACCGGCGCGGCGATGATCCCGCGGGAGATGATCCATCTCTCCGGCGAGAACCTTGCCCTGCGCGTACTTGAGGCCGACCCGCCGATCCCCGCGCACAATCTCTGCGCGATGTGGTGGAACACCGAATCCGCCGATCTCTGCGGCTATCTCGCCAATCTCGCCCGCGAGATTGCGATGAACTGACGGCCCGTCCGGGGCAGACCCCGCTGGAGCGTCAAGACACTCGCCAGCGAGCCCGTCGCCCGAGCCGAGCTCGAAATGCGCCCGGGTACGGCTGGGATTGAACTCGACCGCCAGGACAAGATGATGCGCGTGCAGTCGAGTTCCCGCCGCCACCTGCTGGTGGCCGCTCGAGAAATGACCGAAGGCGGCATAGATCCAACCGAGATCTATCTCCCCTACGCAAGATTTCGGATTAAACTCAGATAAAATAAATGGTTAAACCCATCACCTAAGATCGCGTGGTTGGCATTCGCTCGCGGAACGGTTCACCTGCCGGGAATGTCGTTGGCGACGACCAATGCGAGCTTGCTGCGAGTAACACCCTTCCGAATTCTTCTCTGTGCGAGCTCGCGCTTCGCTTTGAGCCTCTGCTGAATTCTCGACAGCGCCTTCCCAGGTCGTTTCATTCAGCGCCCCCACGGCTACCCAGGGGAACGGTCGTCAATCTGAACGCCGCTTGCAGCCCCCAAATGGGGGCCACAGGAGGCCTTTATGTCGAGGCAGCACTGTAGGCGAACTCACCGCCGATGGTGAGCTTCGCGAGGGCCCATCCGCCCCTGGTCGCCGAGACGAAGCCGCGGCAATCGCCCTGAAGACGCGGATCGATTGATCCGGCCGTGCGACTTGCCAATCGGATCGCGGCCGAACCGCTCCCCTATTTGCCGACGCGAGGGTCCACCAGGCTGTAGAGCACATCGACGAGCAGGTTCACGATCATGAAGGTCAGCGCCATGAACAGCACGATGCCCTGAATCACCGGATAGTCGCGCCGGGAAACCGCATTGATCAGCAGCCGCCCGACACCGGGGATGTTGAAGACGATCTCGATGGCGATCGCACCACCCATCAGCACGGCAAAGGTGATGCCGATCGCCGTGATGATCGGCATCAGGGCGTTCTTCAGGGCGTGCCGGGCGATGACGACATGGCCCGGCAGGCCCTTGGCGCGAGCCGTCCGGATGAAATCCTCGCCCAGCACGTCGAGCATGCTCGACCGCGTGATCCGCGCGATGAAGGCGGCCTGGACCAGGCCGACCGAAAGCGCCGGCAGGGTCAGCGACCACAGGCACTGCCAGAACCCGCGTTCGAGCGGGATATAGCCGGCGACGGGGAACCAGCGGAACTCGACGGCGAAGAGCAGGATCAGCATCAGGCCGAACCAGAACTCCGGCATCGACACGCCGAGCATCGCCAGCCCCATGGCGACCTGATCCGCCGGGCCATTGCGATTGACCGCCGAGACCACGCCGGAGACCATCCCGATGGTGACGGCGATGACGAGCGCATAGAGCGTCAGGATCAGCGTCGGCTCGACCCGCTGCAGGATCGCCTGCGTCACCGGGATGCGCAGGAAGATCGACTCGCCGAGTTCCAGCGTCAGCATCTGGCGCAGCCAGACCCCGAGCTGGACCAGGAAGGGCTCGTTCAGGCCGAGCTGCTCGCGCAGCGCTGCGATGCGCTCCGCCGTCGCATCGGCCCCGAGCATCACCGCCGCGGGGTCACCGGGCGTCAGATGCAGCAGGATGAAGACGAGGAACAGCGGCACGAAGAGGCTCGGCAGCAGCAGAACCACGCGCTGGAGGATATAGCGCAGCATTAGTCGTTCCCGCCCGAGTGTCCCATGCCTGCGAGGGCCTGGGTGATCACGCTCGCGGGGGCTCCGGCCTCGACCCGGATCTCGTGCACCGGCATCTGCCGGTAGATTCCGAAATCCTTGAAGCCATGGCCGGTGACCATGCAGACGACGCGCTCGCCGGCGGCGATATCGCCGCTTTCGATCAGCTTGAG
>JAEXUU010000849.1 GCA_023452965.1 Pseudomonadota bacterium
GCCTAGGGGCGCAGCCGGGCCCGGGCTTGCGCGAGGAGGCGCCGGCGATAGGCGAAGCGGCCGTGGTGCTCGGCTTCGATGGCAATGGCGCGACGCGGGCCGCGGTCGCGCTCGCCGGAGAATTCAGGGCCGGGGCGGTCTTCGCGCCGCTTCAGCCCGGCGGCGCGGGCAGCGCAGTCTTCGATAGACAGGGACGTCTCGTCGGAGTGATTACCGCTGGTCCATCGGAAAAATCGCTGGTCGCCGGGGTGGCGCCGCAGGGCAGCCACGCAATGGCGGGGGCCACGGCCTTGCAGGCGCTCCTCGCCAGGGCCGAGGCCAAGCTTCCCGCCGCCGGCGGCGAAAATGCCGACCGGAGCACCGGCGCCATCGTCGAGGCCGCCGGAAAGGCCGTTCTGCCCGTCGCCTGCGCGTTGTAAAATTGTATGCACCGCCGGTGCATACTGCATGCAAAACTGTTGCCTCAGCGGCAGCAATCGGTTCTGATGGTATTTGAAGATCAAGACGGCCCCGCCTGCAAACGCGGAGAAGCCGTCACCTTCTAAATCGATTGAAGTGGAGGGAACGTATCGTGAGTGAATTCAGCAGACGTACCATTTTGAAAGGTGCAGCGGCGGCCGGCGCGACCGGGTTGATCGCGAGCCCGGCGATCGGCCAGGCGCAATGGCCCACTCGCCCGCTGACCATGGTCTGCCCTTGGGGCGCCGGCGGCGGCACCGACGCGACGGCCCGCATCGTCGCCCAGCTGTTGGAAAAGGACCTCGGCCAGCCGGTCAACGTCGTCAACCGCACCGGCGGCTCGGGCGTGGTCGGCCATTCGGCGATCGCGACCGCTGCGCCCGACGGCTACACGATCGGCATGCTGACGGTCGAGATCACCATGATGCACCATCAGGGCCTGACCGACCTGAAGTCGACGAGCTACACCGCGCTCGGCCTGATGAACGAGGATCCGCCGGGCGTTCAGGTCAGTGCGTCCGGCCCCTACAAGGACATCAAGGCGCTGGCCGACGCGATCAAGGCTGCGCCTCCCGGCAAGCTCAAGGCCTCCGGCACCGGCCAGGGCGGCATCTGGCATCTCGCGCTGGTCGGCTGGCTCGTCGCCATGGGTCTGAAGCCTGACCATGTCGCCTGGGTGCCGTCGAACGGCGCTGCGCCGGGCATGCAGGACCTCGCGGCCGGCGGCGTCGACATCGTCACCTGCTCGGTGCCGGAAGCCCGCGCCATGATCGACGCCGGCAAGGCGAAGTCGCTCGCCATTATGGCGACGGCCCGCAACCCGCAGTTCAAGGACGTGCCGACCCTGAACGAGACGCTCGGCATCAACTACTCGGTCGGTGCCTGGCGCGGCATCGGCGGCCCGAAGGGCCTGCCGGCCGATATCCAGGCCAAGATCACCGCCTCCCTGAAGAAGGCCTTCGACTCGAAGGAATACCAGGACTTCATGAACTCGCGCGGCTTCGGCATGAAATTCGCCGACGGCGCCGGCTTCGCCAAGTTCATGGCGGATGGCGATGTGGCGATGGCCGCCGCGATGAAGGCGGCGGGCCTGGCCAAGGCCTGATCTGCGGAATGCCTGCGCACCGGGGCCGCCTGCCGGTGGCTCCGGTGTTTTCATCTCTCGAAGCACCCGTCTGCATGGAATGACCGTGACACCGCTGAACGACCGAATCTCCGGGGGCGTCATCGCGACTCTCGGCGCCATAGCCTTCCTTTATGGCTCGAAGCTGCCGCCGGTCCCCGGCCAGCAGGTCGGCCCTGCGGCCTTCCCGATGGTCGTGGGCGGCCTGCTCGTGCTGTGCGGGCTGCTGATCGTGTTCGGCATCGGCCGGCATTTCGAGGAGGTGGCGGAGGCTGATCTCGCCAGCCATACCGCGCCCGAATATCTGGAGCCGCTGCCGGCCTGGCGCGCCTGGCTCGCATTGCTGCCCCCGGCGCTGGTGGTGTTTTACGCGCTGGCCTCCGAGCGTCTCGGCTTCCTGCTGACGGCCGGGATCATGGTCCTGATCGCGTCGTTGGCCTTCGGCGCCAAGCCGAAGCTCGCCGTGCCGCTGGCGCTGATCGCGCCCTTCGTCATCAACCTGATCTTCCTCAAGCTGCTGCGGGTGCCTCTGCCCGGCGGCATGCTGCCTTTCCCCTGGTGAACCGATGGACACCCTGATCCAGGCCTTCGGGCTCGTCTTCGCGCCCGACGTGATGATCGCCATCTTCGCCTCGGCGATCTACGGGCTGGTCGTCGGTTCGCTTCCCGGCCTCTCCGCCACCATGGCGACGGCGCTCCTGGTGCCGATCACCTTCTATCTCTCGCCGATCGCGGCGATCGCGACGATCATCACGGCGTCGGCGATGGCGATCTTCTCCGGCGACATTCCCGGCTGCCTCTTGCGCATTCCCGGAACGCCGGCCTCGGCCGCCTATGTCGACGACGCCTATGCGATGACCCGCAAGGGCGAGGCCGAGACGGCGCTGGGCATCTGCCTCTGGTTCTCGGCGCTCGGCGGCATCGCCGGTACGCTCTCGCTGATGGTGCTGGCGCCGACGCTCGCGGAATTCGCGCTGTCCTTCTCGACCTATGAGAACTTCTGGCTGGCGATGCTCGGCCTGATGTGCGCCACGCTGGTCGCCCGCTCCTCGCCGATCAAGGCGATCGCGGCGATGCTGCTCGGCTTGCTGATCACCTGCGTCGGCATCGACAATCCCGGCGGCGTGCCGCGCTTCACCTTCGGCTCGACCGACCTGCTGGGCGGCATCGAGGTCATCCCGGCTCTGGTCGGCGTCTTCGCGCTGGCCGAGGTGATGCGCTCGCTGACCGAGCGCGAACCGCCGAAGCTGGAGCATCGCAAGCTCGGCAGCATCCTCAAGGGCCAGATCGAGCTGACCAAGAAGCACCCCAAGCAGCAGCTGCGCGGCAATTTCGTCGGCATCATCATCGGCGTGCTGCCCGGCGCCGGCGCCGACATGGCGGCCTGGGTCAGCTATGCGATGGCCAAGCGCTTCTCGAAGACGCCCGAGAAGTTCGGCACCGGCCATCCGGAAGGGCTGATCGAAGCCGGCGCCTCGAACAACGCCTCGCTCGCGTCGGGCTGGGTGCCGGCGCTGCTCTTCGGCATTCCCGGCGATACGATCACCGCGATCGCCATCGGCGTGCTCTACATGAAGGGGCTGAACCCCGGCCCGACCCTGTTCACCGAGCAGGCCTCGAGCATGTACGCGTTCTACATCATCTTCCTGCTCGGCAACATCATCATGATCCCGCTCGGGATCATCCTGATCCGGCTGGCGAGCCGGGTCGTCGGCGCGCCGCGCTCGGCGGTGATGCCGGTGATCATGGTGTTCTGCGCGGTCGGCGCCTTCGCCACCGCCGGCAACAACCTGTTCGCGGTGTGGTGCGTCGCCTTCTTCGGCTGCCTCGGCTACGTCATGGACAAGAACGGCTATCCGGTCGCCGCGATGGTGCTCGGCGTCGTCATGGGCACCATGGTCGAGCAGAGCCTGGTGACCTCGCTGATCAAGTCGGACGGCTCGATCCTGCCGTTCTTCAGCCGGCCGGTCTCGATGGTTCTGGCGGCGATGACGATCACCGCGCTGCTCTGGCCGGTGTTCCTGTGGAGCTGGCGGCGGATGCAGGCGAGGCGCCGGGTCGCGATGGCCTGACGCCTCGGCCGAGCCCGCGCTGCCGGGCGGATCGGCTCGCCAGCCGAATCAGCGCTCGAACAGGTCGACTTCGAAGGAAGGCGACCTGTTCGTTTCCAAGACCTGGGGCATTGCCTCGGCGGAAAACCGGTTCCCACTTTTTCGCGCAATGCTCTAGAGAGCGCGCATGAGCGACGCGCAGGACGACGGACGGGAAGGTGGCACGGTCGACGTGCTGATCCCGCTCGGACTCGATCAGGCCTACAGCTATGCGGTCCCGGCCGGGCTCAGCCTCGCGCCCGGCGACGTCGTGCAGGTACCGCTCGGCCCGCGCGAGACGGTGGGCGTGGTCTGGGAGCGGGGCTCGGGGCGCGGCGGCAACCTCAAGAAGGTCGCCGGCAAGCTCGACATGCCGCCGCTCGATCCGGCGCTGATGAAGCTGGTCGACTGGGTCTCCTGGTACACGCTCGCCGCCAAGGGCTCGGTGTTGGCGCTCGCCTTGCGCCGCCCTCCGGACGACAAGCCCGAGCGGCCGAAGCTCGGCGTCCGGCTGGTCGGCGCGCCGCCGGCCCGGATGACGCCGGCGCGGGCGCGGGCCATCGCCGCGGCCGAGGGCGGCCTCCTGATCGGCAAGTCGGCGCTGGCCGAAGCGGCATCGGTCAGCGCGGCGGTGATCGATTCCCTGGTCGATGCCGGCACCTTCTCGGTCGAAGCGCTGCCGCAGGAGGCGATCGCGGCCAGGCCCGATCCCGAGCACGCCAGGCCGGTGCTCTCGGAGGGGCAGCAGGAGGTGGCGCAGAAGCTCGCCGCCCTGGTCAGCTCCAAATCCTACAATGTCGCACTGCTGGAAGG
>JAEXUU010000851.1 GCA_023452965.1 Pseudomonadota bacterium
GAAGCCGCGCAGCGGGCGACCTGGGCGGGCGCCATCCGCGAGCGGATGTGGGCGCATCTGACTGCGGAAAGCGGGAAGCCGTAGCAGAGGCGACCGAGAGGCCGTGCCGAGCCGTGGTCACGGCCGCCGCAGGAACTCGACGAAGAAGCGGACCATGCCGTCGGGCTCGACCTCGTGCGGCGAGGCCGGGAAGACAAGGGGATGGATGCCCGGCGAAAGCAGCCGCTCCTCTCCGCTGACCAGGTCGCGGAAGCGCAGCGCGCCCTCGAGCACGTGCAGGCGCGCCCACACGCCCGCCTTGGTCTCGTGGGCGCGAAGCAGCCCGGCCGGGACCGTCGCCTCGGTAAAGAGCGGCGTGCGCTTGTAGGCGATGAGATCGTCCGGCCAGGTCCGATCAGTCATCGCTGGCTTCCCAGTCATAGAGATGAACCAGCTTGGGATCGTCGGCATGGTCGATGAGGATCCTCCGGACACGGTCCTGCCAGAGTGCGGCGAAACGGGCCTGCTCGGCCGGGTCGGCCGTTCCCGACACCGCCTTCGGCATCAGCCCTGCCATTTCCGGATCGTGCGGTACGTGGCCGGTGTCGATGTCGATCACCACACCCGCTCCGCTGTCGCGCCGACGCAGCGCCAGCACGCCCTCGATCGGCGCTTCGAAGCACAGGAGGCCGCGGCGGGCGAAGCGGTGCGCCGGGCCGATCCCCTGGAAGCCGGTCTCGGCGGCGGCGCCGGTGAGCAAGGTGGCGATCGAGGCGAGAACGCCGGTGGTGCCCTGCTCACGCCCGTCGCGCATGAAGACATCGATGCCGCCCCGCTCCGGCAGATCTTCGTCGTAGAGATAGTTGAGCCCGTGCGAGATCATGAGATAGGCGCCGGCGACGGCGGGGCAGGAATGGCCGGCCAGCCGGACCGCGTCCTCATAGCGGTATTCGAGAACGCCATCCGTCGCGGAGCCGAGGAAGGCCGCCAGCGGATCCCGGAGCCTGAGCCGCGGCGCTTCTGGAAAGAACGACGGAAACGTCATGGCGATGCCTCTGATCTCGGTCTTGCCGTTTGAGGAGTTGGCGCAGCTGCTCGCGTTCGAACCTGCCGCCGGCGCGGGGCAGGGTCTTTGATGCCGCGCAAGTTCACGCCATCGTGCCTTCAGGCCGCGGACGGCGTCAGGCCGAGTCTGCCGGGATCGTCGAGCAGATCGCTCAGGCGGTGCCGGTCGAGCTCTGCCAGGAACTCGTCCATGGCGCCGGTCAGGATGCCGCGCCAATGATCGAGCCGCAGGGCGGAGTGCCCTTCGGCCTCCCCAAAGCACTCGACGACGGAGAAGGCCGGCTCGGTGGCGCGGATCAGCTCGCCGAGCGTGATCCGGTCCGGTCCGCGGGCGAGCGCGAGGCCGCCGGCGCGCCCGCGCACGCCTTTGAGGAAGCCCTGCCTAACCAGGAGATTGGCGACCTTCATCAGATGCGCCCGCGAGATGTCGTAGGCCTTCGCGGCCTCCTCGATCGTAACCAGCCGATCAGGGTGGGCGGCGGCGAAGACGAGCAGCCGGAGTGCGTATTCGCTGAATTGGGTCAGTCGCATCGTTCGTCCAGGCCGCTCCATGCGAGCAGGTGTTGTTTGAAGTGTTTGTAATAATGATTGGCAATAGAAGCAATGAGTTTCAAATTTTGATTTGAGAAATTCCAATCTATACTTTGTGATCCGAGTTTGATCGCGCTCAAATTCGATATTCGTAAAGTCGTCCTATAAATTCATTCGGAATTACTGTTTACAAACCCGCCGGCTCCATTCTAGAAAAGAGCCATCTGAAATTCATGTTTACCCCGTCCCGCAACGGAGCGCCAGCCCGCGCCGCCGGCCGATGCTGCGCGCCCGTTCGAGACATGCCGACGAGAGCCGACATGACCGAGAAGACCTCAGGCCCCGCCGCAGCCGCCGGCAAGCGAACTCCCCTCGTGCACCGGATCATGCTCGGCGCGCTGCTGGCATCGGTGTCCGGCCAGGCCTGCCTCGCCCAGTCCGCCTCGCCGGGCTCGACGATCAGCCTCGACACCATCGTCGTCGAGGGGGCGGCCGACGGCGTGCCGAGCTTCGTGCGCGAGCGCTTCTTCGCCACCGCCGGCGGCGCGACGCTGCTGACGGCCGAGGACATCCCGCAAAGCGGCAATCCGACCCTGGCGCAGGCGCTGCAGAACGCGCCGGGCGTCGTCGTCCAGCAATTCTTCGGCGGCAACGATCAGCCTCGCGTCCAGATCCGTGGCTCTGGCCTGCAGCAGAACCCGGTCGAGCGCGGCATCCTCGTCCTGCGCGACGGCCTGCCGCTCAACCGGGCCGACGGTTCCTATATCGTCGGCCTCGCCAATCCCGGCCAGGCACAGTCGATCGAGGTCTATCGCGGCCAGACCGCGCACCGGCTCGGCGCCACCGTGCTCGGCGGCGCGCTCAACTTCGTCTCGCCGACCGGCAGCAACGCGCCGGGCTCGAAGGTGCAGATCTCCGGCGGCAGCTTCGGCCAGTTCAACGCCTCCGGGCAGACCGGCTTCCGTCAGGACGGTGTCGACGGGCTGCTCCAGGCCGATATCAGCCGCTCGGACGGCTATCGCACCTACAACGACTCGCAACGCATCAGCGCCAGTGCCAATGTCGGCATCGCGCTGAGCGAGACCATCAAGACGCGGTTCTTCGTCGGCTATACCGATCTCAGCTTCGACGTCTCGGGCCCGCTGACCAAGCAGGGTCTGCGCCTCGACCCGAAGCAGGTCCATGGCGGGCCCCGTGTCGTCGGCGGCGTGGCGGTCGATCCCGGTCCGAACGTGCTGCGCGACAAGCCGCGCCGCGAGGCCAAGCAGTTCTTCATCGGCAACCGCACCACGGCGGAGTACGGGCCGCATCTCGTCGATCTCGGCCTCGGCTACACCTATACCGACGACATGTTCCGCTTCCCGATCTCATCGGGCGTGCGCGTCACCAAGGGCGGCGACCTCACGGCGGTCGCCCGCTACGCCTACAAGCCGGTCGAGACCGCGGCGCTGCCGCTGTTCGAAACCACGGCGCACTATGTGGTCGGCTCGGCGAAGCGCGAGAACTATCTCAACCAGGGCGGCGTCAGCGGGCCGCTGTTCGGCGAGAGCGATCTCGATGCCAGCACGCTCTCGCTCTATGCCGGAGCCAATATCCCGGTCTGGCAGAACGTCACCATCTCGCCTGCTCTCTCCTATGCCCATGCGACGCGAGACAACTCGGACACCTACCGCGCCGCGCGCCGGCCGACCAATGCCTACAGCCCGGCCTCGCCCTATACATTGCTGCCCAATGGCTCGGCGCCGACGCAGAGCACGACCTATTCGCGCAGCTATGACGGCTGGAGCCCGAGCTTCAGCGCCAGCTGGCGGCCCGACACCAACCAGATCGTCTATGCCGCTGTCTCGCGCAGCTTCGAGCCGCCGACCCATGACGATCTGCTGGCGACGATAAACGGCACGCCCAATAGCAGCCCCGGCCGCCCGAACCCGGCGGCGCCGATGGCAGTGGCCGCCGCTTTCTCGACGCCCAATCTCAAGGCCCAGACGGCGACGACGCTGGAAGGCGGCTGGCGCGGCCGGCACGGCACTTTCTCGTGGGACGGCGTGGTCTACTATTCCTGGGTCGACAAGGAGCTGCTCAGCCTGCGCGATGCCACCGGCGCCTCGCTCGGCGCGGTCAACGCCGACAAGACCCGGCATTTCGGCATCGAGCTCGGCCTCGGCGCGCAGCTCCTCGAGCGGCTGACCGGGCGCCTCGCCTACACCTATCAGGACTTCCGCTTCGTCGACGATCCCGTGCGCGGCGACAATCGCGTCGCCGGCGCTCCCCGCCACGTCATCCACGCCACGCTGCAATACCAGGCGACCGAGGCCTGGATGCTGCAGGCGGCGCTGCGCTGGAACCCGGAGAAGACCCCGGTCGACAACATGAACACGCTCTATGCCGACCCGTATGCGCTCTTCGACCTGCGCACCGAGTACAAGCTCAACGAGCGGCTGACGATGTTCGGCGAGGTCACCAACCTCTTCGATAAGACCTATGCCGCCTCGACGCTGATCGTCGACCAGGCCCGGCCCGACCAGGCCGCCTTCCTGCCGGGAACCGGCCGCGCCTTCTATGCCGGCCTGAAGGCGACCTTCTGACAGCCTGACCGAACCAGATCGCGCGGTTGCAAGTTGCGGCCGCGCCAAGGAGGGCACCATGCTCGACCGCAGCCATTTCCTCGCCGCCGCCACGGCCAGCCTCGCCATGCCGCATGTCGCGCGCGCAGCGGAGCCGCTGGTGCTCTGGGGGCCGCCGGCGACGCCCGGCCTGCTGCTGGTCGCCGCCGCGCGGGAGGCGGCGCTGAAGGCGCTGCCGATGCCGGTCGAGGTCAGGATTTGGCGCACGCCCGACGAGATGCGCGCCGGCCTTTCCTCCGGTATGATGAAGGCCGTGGTGATGCCGAGCTACGCCGCCGCCAATCTCCATAATCGCGGCCTCGGCCTGAAGCTGGTCAACATCCTGACCCACGGCCTGCTTAGCGTCGTCGCGCCGACCGGCACGGTGAAGACGCTCGAGGACCTCAAGGGCAAGCGGGTCGTCGTGCCGTTCAAGAACGACATGCCCGACTTCATCTTCCGGCGCCTGCTCGCCGCCCGCCGCATCGCGCCCGACGCACTGAGCATCGATTATTCCGGCACGCCGCCCGAGGCGGTGCAACTCCTGCTCGCCGGCCGGGCGGATGCCGCGCTGCTCTCCGAGCCGGCATCGGCCGGCGCGCTCCTGCTCTCCGGTTTGCGCGGCAAGGGGCTGGAACGCGCCATCGACACGCGGCTCGCCTGGCGGGAGGCGACCAACGCGGCGAGCCTGCCGCAGGCGGGCCTTGCGGTCAGCGATGTGCTCGGCCGCGAGATCGGCGAGGCCGGCATCCGAGCCTTGCAGCAGGGGATGGAGGCCGCGCTCGCCGCCGTGCTTGCCGATCCCGCCACTGTCGCCTCGGAGGCCGCGACATTGTTCCAGCTGCCGGGCCCGGTGCTGGCGCGCGCCGTGCCGTTCAGCAATCTCGTCGTCCAGCCCGCCTCGGCGGCGCGCCCCGATCTGGAGAAGCTGTTCACGGCACTGGCCGAGGGCGATCCCCGCATCATCGGCGGCAAATTGCCGGGCGACGGCTTCTACGCCCTCTGACGGCATGGCTTCCATCCTCGCCTTCCTCGGCTGGCTCGGCCGCTATCTCTGGTCGGGCTGGGCCGGTGCCGCCGGGCTGTTCTGCCTCGCCGCCGCCTGGCAGGCCGGGCATGAGATCTACGGCTCCTTCGTGCTGCCATCGCCGCTGGAAACCGGGCAGGAGGTCGCAAGGCTGATCGGCGAGCCCGATTTCCGCGTCGCGGCGCTGGAGACGGCGCAGCGCGCCGGTCTCGGCTTCCTGCTCTCGGTCGCGATCGGCACGAGCGCCGGCATCGCCGCGGGCTATTCCTTCGCGGCGATGCGGCTGATGCGGCCGATCGTGACGGTGATCCTCGGCGTGCCGCCGATCGCCTGGATCGTGCTCGCCCTGATCTGGTTCGGCGCCAAGGGCGGCACGGCGGTGCTGACGGTGGTCGTCGCCTCGCTGCCGATCTCCTTCGCCGGCGGGCTGGAAGGCGTCGCGACGCGCGACCGGGCGCTCGAAGCCATGGCGAAGAGCTTTGGCGCCGGCCGCTTCATGCGGCTGCGCACGGTGACGGCGCCGCATCTCGTCTCCTATCTGTTTCCCGCCTGGACGACGACCGCCGGCTCGGCCTGGAAGGTCACGGTGATGGCGGAGCTGCTCTCCAATGCCGGCGGGCTCGGCGGCGATCTCGCCAGCGCGCGGGCGCTGTTCGACATTCCGCGCGTCACCGCGCTGGTGCTCGCCGTCGTCGGTTTCGCGCTCTTCACCGAATACGTCCTGATCCAGCCCCTGCGTGACCGGCTCGAGCAATGGCGCGAGGCCGGGCGGCCCTGGGGCGTGAAGCGATGAGGCTCGCACTCGAACGCATCGGCCATGCCTTTCTCGGCCGCGCAGTCTTTGAAAATCTGACGCTCAATCTCGACCGGGGCGAGGTGCTGGCGCTGGTCGGCCCGTCCGGTTGCGGCAAGACCACGGCGCTGCAGATCGCAGCGGGCCTCGTCGATCCGCTGCGCGGACGGGTGCGGCGCGACTATCGGCGCCATGCCGTGGTCTTCCAGGAGCCGCGCCTGCTGCCCTGGCTGACGGCGCGCGA
>JAEXUU010000854.1 GCA_023452965.1 Pseudomonadota bacterium
CGTGGAGCTCGTGCGCTACTCGGGAACGCCGGCCTTGCGTATGCCTTCCACGAAGACCTCGCAATGCGCGTAATGGCGGAGGTTCTCTCGCAGCACCGAGAGGTGCAGGGGCGGGCCGACCCGGGCGCGGGCGGCGATGAACTCCTGCGCCTCGTCGATCAGGCCAAGATGGCCGCAGCAGCTGATCAGCGTGTTGTAGTGTCCAGAGTACTCCGCGAAGGCGGAGACCGAGGCGCGCAGGTGGGGCAGCGCTTCCGCGAAGCGCCTTGCGCCAAGCAGAGCGAGGCCGTGAATGGCGGTGTAGATCCCGGCGAAGCTGTCGGCCGGGCTCAGGCGCACGGCCTTGCCGGTCTCGGCGATCGCCTCGTCGTAGCGGCCCGCCCGAAGCAGAGCCCAGCCATGGGCCGTGCGGCCGAGCGCGAAGCTCGGATTGAGCGCGAGCGCGGCTTCGAGCTCGACCAGCGCCCTGTCGTGCTGTCCCGCGGTGCTGAGGCCGAGGCCGCGGGTCATCCGCGCCCAGGGATCGCCGGGATCGTGCGCGAGCGCGTCCTCGGCATGCTGCGCCGCCTGCCGGTAGCCCTCGCGCGTATCCGGCACCCAGTAGCAGAGCGAGGCCCACCACAGTGCCCAGCTCAGCAGCGCGTGGGCCCGGGCATAGGTAGGGTCCATGGCGATGGCCTGGTGCAGCAGCGCCTGCGCCTCGTCGTTCTGGCGCCTGCCTACCTTGCTGATCAGCGCCATCGCCCGCACGACCAGGCCCCAGGCGTCGATGCTGCCGGGCGGGCGGCCCGAGACCCGCACGCCCTCCTCGGCATAGAGGCGCGGCTCGATCGCCGCGACGACATGCTCGGTGATCTCGTCCTGCACCGCGAAGATGTCGGCGAGGTCGCGGTCGTACTTCTCCGCCCAGATATGCTTGCCGGTACCGGCGTCGATCAGCTGGACGACGACGCGGATGCGCCCGCCCGCGGCGCGCACGCTACCCTCCAGCACATAGCGCACGCCCAGTTCACGGGCGACCTGCCGCACATCCACCGCCTTGTCCCGGTATACGAAGCTGGAGTTGCGGGCGATCACGAAGAGCCAGCGCAGGCGCGAGAGGCCGGTGATAATGTCCTCGCTGATCCCGTCGGCGAAATGGCTCTGCTCGGGACCGCCGCTCATATCGGTGAAGGCGAGGACGGCGATCGAGGGCGTGTCGGGCAGGGCCGGTGGGTTATTGCAGCTCTGCCGCGGCGCCGGCCCGCCCTGCGCGAGCGCCGCGATGCTGGCCGGCGAGAGCGTATAAACGCGCACCGGGCGGGTCAGGTTCTTCAGCTGCTGCTCGCCGATGTCCTCGAAGGGATAAGGGAGCTTGTCCCGGACCTGCTCGTGGACCATCCCGGACATGCAGAGCCCGCCGGCCTCCGCCATGGTCTGCAGCCGAGCGGCGAGGTTGATGCCGTCGCCGTAGAGCTCGCCATCGTCGAGGATCACGTCGCCGAGATTGACGCCGAGGCGGAAGGCGATGCGCCGCTCCGCCGCCACCTCGTTCTGATGCGCCGCGATGGCCTGCTGGATCTCGACCGCGCAGGCGACCGCCTCGACCACGCTCGCGAACGCGACGAGCGCGCCGTCGCCCATCAGCTTGACGGTCCGCCCGCCGCGCCGGGCGATGCACGGGTCCACCGCCTCGGCCCGCAGCGCCTTGAGGCGCGCGACCGTGCCGGCCTCGTCCACGCCCATCAGGCGCGAATAGCCGACGACATCGGCAGCAAGGATCGCGGTGAGCTTGCGTTCGATCTGCTGCGCCTGTGCGACGCGGTTCCTGTTCACGGTGGGCGCTCATCCAGAGAGCCGGGGCCGATGGTCCGGGACGGCACGGAGGCATGGCGCCGGCCCTGGCTCCGCGCGGATGTTGCGCCTTTCCGGGGGACTTGGCTATCGGCCGTTGGCGCGACCCGGTGGCGACGAGCCGCGAAGCCGGGGCGAAAGAAGCCGTGACCCAGAATGCGTCGGACTCAAGTGTGAAGCGGCCACGGCGCTGAGTTCGGAGCGAGGCCGGAGAACCCGCCGGGCAGAGTGCTCACGCCCCGTCGCGGACGTTGCCATTGCCGCGAAAAGACCCATTCTGTGGCGTCGAAAAAGCCGGATGATCTTCTGTCGCTTTGATCGTGATTGTCGCGACATGGTCCATCCCGGCGGCTGAGATCGGTGCCGGTTTCAGATATGGGAGATGGTCTTGCGCTTCAGGATTCCACGGGTTCTGGCAGTTTTCGTGGCCGTTTTCGTGGCCGTTTTCGGGTTTGCCGTGGTGGGATACGCCGCAGCAAATCCTAGCGCGGCGGTGTGCGCTGCGTTGGACGCCATACCATCGACGCGCCTGAGTGACGGAACCTTGGTCGCATCAGACGCTCTCGAGCCAACCCAAGCTCGCGTGATCGAGCGCCTTGTGTTGGATGCAAAAGGCAGAATTGGAGAGGTTTTTGGAGCCCCTCGATCGAAGCCAATTGTCCTGTTCTTTGATCGCGCGACCAGATTTGGACCATTTCGACTTAACGAGTACGGCAGCACGCAATTCATTGGTTCAAGAATTTGCGTTCTGATCGGTCCGAAAGGCCAAAACGTAGATATCGTCGCTCATGAACTAATGCATGCCGAAATTGCGGATCGTGTCGGGCCTTTGGCCAAGTTCGCGGAGCTTCCGACATGGTTCGATGAAGGCCTTGCCATGCAGGTCGATTTCAGGCCGGAGTACGACATTCGGGCGGGAGCGGACGTGGATAGTAAGCCCGTTAGAGATTTGGGGTCTGCTCGGTATTTTTTCGTTTCGAACTCGGCGTTGTTGACCAATAACTATGCGTCCGCAAAATTCGAAGTCGCTTTGTGGGCTAACAGGGTGGGCTATTCGTCAATTTATGCTTATCTTGAGCGCATCAAGCAGGGTGAAGCATTCGAAAAGGTCGTCGACCCCAATTTACGGTAGTGTCAGCCGCGATATCGCGCTGCGCATGGGGATGTTTCAACCTCCTCGACGTTGCACGCAAATCGAAGCGCAATGTGAGACGTTCGCTAGAGCCCTTTAGTCTGCCAGGAGGCCGTCCTGATTGGAGAGCCGAAGGCATTTCCGTCGCGAGGCTCTGCTGCGGGTCAAGGGGCGCGAAGCTTTGCGACGGGTTCGATGTCGGCTTCCGACCCGTAGCGGACATTATTCAAGGTAAATTTAGACGACAGCGGTTAACATCGGCATCGGAGGATGCCAATGAAAAATGTAGCAGATTTCGCGTCAGGTTATATATCTGGATTGGTATTGGCGATATTTGTTGTTGTTTTGAGCTATTTAGTTATGGGTTATGGAGGTAATCAAGGAGATCTCGGTGTATTCCTGTTCATGATTCTTGGATTCGTTATTGGTTCGGTTATATCTATTATTTGCTTTTTTGTGATTATCGCGAAAATGAATAAATGGCAAAGAGTCGGTCTCTTTACGTTCATCGTGACGGTGCCTCTCGTCATCTACATGACGCGATAAGCTCGCTTCCAACCCGAAGCTGCCTTTCGACAATCGGGCCTGTCAGGATATCCTCAAGCTGGCCCCGCGCAGCCGGAGGCCAAGGCGTGCGGCAACGCACTGCGATGAGCGGTTGTCTCGGTCCGTGCTGTAGTACAAGGTCCGAGAGCGAAGCGCCGGAAGCCGCGACCAACCTGCCGTCGCCGCGCTGGCGAGCCCCAGCCCTCTGAATGCCTTTGCTGTTGCAAGCCCGAGTTCGGCCCCGGTATCGGCAAGCCGCGCGGCAAAGGCGATCGAGCCGACTTCACCGTCGACAATGGCGGCGCACCAGGGCGCCCAGAAATCCGCGACCTCGCAGAAGCCGAGTTCAAACAGGCCTTCCGGTATTCTACCTTCCGCCCAGGACTGCATCAGTTCTCGGCCTTCGTCGGATTCGCTGCTGACAAGCCGAGCGTCGCTTGAATACGGGAGCGCATGCGGCAACTCGTAAATCAGCCCGAGATCGTGGTCCGGAGGGCTGTCGCCGCCCAGCAACGACAGATAGCTTTCAAGATGCTTCGGTGTCGTTTGAGGCATGAACGAGGGCTCGGAGGCAGCGAGGCTTTCCAGCTTCGCCGCGAGGTCGTCGGGGAGATCGGCGCGCAGGCCAAACAGGCTGCCATCCGCGCAACCAGCCAACCAGAAGCGCGGCCCCACCGACTGGTCTGGATCGTTCTCGCATTCGATCCGCCCGTCAGGGCGTAACCGAAACAATGTACGATAGTCGGTCTCCAGCCAGTCGTTTCCTGCGATCATCAAGCCAATATTTCACGCGTCTCGGTGCCCGTCGGCCGCCAGCTTCGCACCCAACTACGAGATTCGCCATATCGGGTGCGCGGTCACTCCCGCCCCATAGAAAAGCCCGCGCCGGGATGGCGCGGGCGCGAAGTCGTTAGGACCGAAAACCTGGCTCAGAGCTGGGCGAGCAGCGCCTCGGCGCCGGAGGCGTCGGCCTTGCCGGGTGCTTCCTCGACATTGAGCGCGGTGACCACGCCGTCCTCGACGACCATCGAATAGCGCTGCGAGCGCGTGCCGAGGCCGAAGCCCGAGCCGTCCATCGACAGGCCGATCTCCTTGGCGAAATCTGCATTGCCGTCGGAGAGGAAGCCGATGACGCCGGCGCCGCCGGGGGCCTTCGCCCAGGCGTCCATCACGAAGACGTCGTTGACGCCCGTGACGAAGATCTCCTCGACGCCCTTGGCCTTGATCTCGCCGGCCTTGGCGAGGAAGCCGGGCAGGTGGTTCTTGTGGCAGGTCGGCGTGAAGGCGCCGGGCACGGCGAACAGCACCACTTTGCGGGCGTCGAACAGCGAGTGCGTATCGAGCGTCTCGATGCCCTCGCGGATGCGCTTGAG
>JAEXUU010000855.1 GCA_023452965.1 Pseudomonadota bacterium
GGCTGCGAAACGCGCGCGCGCTCGCCGCTGCTGATCACGATCAACCCCATACGCTGCAGCGCGAACAGCGCCTCGCGAATGGCGGTGCGACCCACGCCATAGGCCTCCATCAGCTCGCGCTCGGCGGGAAGCTGATCGCCGGGTGCGTAGTGGCCGTCATTGATGGCGGCCTCCAGTCGCTCGACGACTTCCTCGTAGAGCTTGCGCCGCCGGATCGGCCGTTGGTCCGGAATGCTTGCGCCAGAGATCATGGTGGAATCCTTCACCGGGGTTCTGCCGGCCCGACTTGCCCGGAATCAGCTTCCTGGCAAGGCGTGAACGTTGTCGAAGAAGAGCTCTTTCCAATCCTTGGGGGCCTTCTTCAAGCGGCCGGTCTCGGCCATGAAGCCGGCCATCTTCATCGTCTGGTGCGGGGTGAAGGTCATCTCGACTTCTGGCGCCGCGATCATCGCGTAGATGTCGTCGACGCTCTCCTTGGTGCCGGTCATGCGCTGGTAGGTGGCCGCGGCGGCGCGCTTGTCCTTGTTGATCTGCTCGATCGCTTCCTGGAGGCCAGCGACGAAGGCCTGATAGGCCTTGGGATTGGCGTCGCGGAAGCGCTTCGTCGAATAGATGGCGGTGTTGGTCGCGGGGCCGCCGAGCACGTCATAGCTGCTGAGCACCTTGTGGACGCGCTGGTCGCGCTTCTGCTGGTGCTGGAAGGGCAGGGCGGAGAAATGCGCCGAGATCACGCCGGAGCCCGAGAGAAGGGTCGAGGTCGCTTCCGGATGTGGCAGCGAGACCGTCAACGGGTCGAGCTTGGCGTAGTTCTCCGAGCCGAACTCCTTGGCGGCCGCCATCTGCAGCAGCAGTGCCTGGTTGGAGACGCGCACGGTCGTAACGGCGATGCGGTCCTGCTCGGTGAAGTCGCGGATCGACTTGACCTTGGGATTGGTGGTCAGCAGCTCCATCGGCATGTTGACGATGGCACCGGCGCCCTTGACCTCCATCGCCGTGCCCTGAGTGCGCGACCAGAGCGTCAGAAGCGAGGGCACGCCGCCGCTGCCGAAATCCAGCCCGCCCGAGACGAGCCCTTCGGTGATTGCGCCGGGATTGCCGAGCTTCACCCAGGTCACGAAAAGCTCGGGCAGGCCGAGCGCCTTGGCATGCTTCTCGACGAGCTTGCCGTCCTCCATGATCATCAGCGGCAGGCTGCTCAGCCCGTATTGCTGAGCCGCCTTGATCTCCTTGACCTCCGCATGCGCCTGGCTCGTCGCCAGCAGTGCCAGGCCGGCCGCGGCGGCCAAACCGATAATGCGTTTCACAGCGCTTCTCCCATAGTGATAGCAGTTGCCCTTGTCGGGTCTGATCAGTGCTGCATGCCCCAGCGCTGCACCGTGCGCTTCTCGATGGCGCGGAAAATCACGGACTCGACGAAGAGGCCAATCAGGATGACGGCGAGCAGGCCGGAAAAGACCCGGGCGGTATCGAGTTCCGAACGCGCCTCGAAGATGTACCAGCCCAGCCCGCCGGAGCGGGACGACACGCCGAAGACGAGTTCGGCTGCGATCAAGGTGCGCCATGCGAAGGCCCAGCCGATCTTGAGGCCGGCCAGAATCGCCGGGAAGCCGGCCGGGATCAGGATGTGGATCACGTAGCGCAGGCCCTTGAGGCCGTAATTGCGCCCGCTCATGCGCAGCACTTCCGGCACGGCGCGGAACCCGGTCAGCGTGTTGAGCGAGACCGCCCAAAGCACCGAATGGACGATGACGAAGATCAGCGAGCCGATGCCGAGGCCGAACCAGATCAGCGCGAGCGGCAACAGGGCGATCGCCGGCAGCGGATTGAACATCGCGGTCAGCGTGTTGAGGATGTCCGTGCCGAAACGGGTCGAGACGGCCACCGTCGTCAGGACCGCCGCCAGCGCGAGGCCCGTGCCGTACCCGTAGATGAGCGAGCGCATCGAGGTCGCGACACGGTCGATCAGCGTGCCGCTTGAGAGATCGCCGACGAAGGTGGCGACCGTTTCCGCGAAGGAAGGGAAGAGAAGGGGATTGTTGAGCCAGCGGGCGTAGAGTTCCCAGACTATGGCGAGCGCGATCAGGATCGCCACCTTGCGCACGGCATCGTTGTTGACGATGCGTTCCATGGCGGAAAGCGGCCGTGCCACCTCGCCGATGCCGCTCGCGTCGATCGGCTCGATCTCGAATTCGGGGCGGCGAGCCAGCGCCGTCCCCTCATTGCGTCCCAGCGTCGCCATGCTCATGCCTGGGCGTCCTCTTCCTGCCGCTGCGGGCCGAGTTCATGCTCGAAGAGCAGGTTGTGGATTTTGTCCGACAATGCGCCGAAGGCAGGCGTCCCCACGGTGTCGAAGCCGAGCTGCGAGGCGTCGAGCTCGGCTCTGACGCGGCCGGGATGCGGCGACAGCACCAGGATGCGCGAGCCAACGATGATCGCCTCCTCGATCGAATGCGTCACGAACATCAGCGTGAAGCGCACCTGCTCCCAGAGCTGCAGCAATTCGTCCTGCATCTTGCGGCGCGTCAGCGCATCGAGCGCGGCGAAGGGCTCGTCCATCAGGAGGATGTCCGGCTCCATCGCCATGGCGCGGGCGATCGCGACGCGCATTTTCATGCCGCCGGACAGCATGTGCGGATAGACGTCGCGGAACTTGGTGAGTTTCACCTTGTCGATGATCGACAGGGCGCGATCCATCGCGTCCTTGCCCTTGAAGCGGCCCGAGATGCGCATCGGAAACAGCACATTCTCGAGCACCGTCTTCCACGGCATCAGCTGCTCGAATTCCTGGAAGACCATCATCCGGTCGGGCCCCGGCCCGGATACCTCGCGGCCGCGTAGCCGAATGTGCCCTTCCTCGGGCGTCATGAAGCCGCCGACCGCCTTCAGCATGGTGGATTTGCCGCAGCCGGACGGCCCCAGGATCACATAGCGGTCCTGCTCATGTACCGCGCAATCGACGCGATAGGTCGCCGTCACCAAATGGTTCGGCGTCTTGTACTGCAGCGTCAGCCCCTCGACTTCGAGCAGCCTGGGCAGGACCGGGGCCGCCTCCCGAGGCGGAGCCTGGCCGCCTGCAGCGCCGGAAAGGCCATGCACCGGCCGCGGTTGCGCAATGGCTGACAATGTCACGCCCTTCTCCTCGATCGTTCCTCGCCTGCCGCGCGCTCGCTCAAGGTGGCCGCAGCTTGTCTACTGGTCTACGTGTAGACCTGTCATACCAGATGTGTCAAACCGCTGGCCAAGGCGTCCGCAGGAGATGCCGCAAGCTGGGACAGGGAAGCCATGGATAGCGAGAAGACCGTCATCGTCACCGAAACGGGGCTGAAAGACTTCTGCCGGGCGATGTTCACGAAGGTCGGCGTGCCGGAGGACGAGGCCATCCTGATCGTCGACAATCTCGTCGAGGCAGACTTGCGCAACGTCGCCTCGCACGGGGTGGTCCGCCTGCCCATCTACATTCAGCGCATCGAGGATGGCGGCTCCAATCCGCGCCCGCAGCCGAAGATCATCCGCCAGACGCGGACGACGGCCGTGCTCGACGGCGATCACGGCATGGGCCAGATTGTCGGGGTCCGCGCCATGGAGATCGCGATCGAGAAGGCCGGCGACGGAGATTGCGCCTTCGTCTCCGTCTGCAACAGCAACCACTATGGTGCCGCCTCGCATTACGCCGAGATGGCGGCGAAGGCCGACATGATCGGGCTGAGCTTCACCATTGGCGGCATCAATCACATGACACCCTGGGGCGGGGCCGAGGCCATTCTCGGCAACAACCCGTTCGCCTTCGCCTTCCCGACGCGGGATGGCTTCCCCGTCGTGCTCGACATGGCCTGCAGCGTCGCCGCGCGCGGCAAGATCATCGTCGCCGCCAAGGACGGCACTCCGATCCCGGCCGACTGGGCGAGCGGCCCGGACGGTGCGCCGACGACCGATCCCGTCGAGGCACTCAAGGGCTTCGTCCTGCCGGTCGGCGGACCGAAAGGCTATGCGCTGACGCTCGGTATCGGCCTGCTCAGCACCATGCTGTCGGGTGCCTATTTCGGTTCCGAGGTCACCCACATGTACGAGCAGACGACGACGCCGCAGAATGTCGGGCACCTGTTCGGGGTGCTGCCGATCTCGGCCTTCGAGGATCTCGACCGCTATTACGCGCGGATGTCGAAGGCGATCGCCGACATTCAGGGGACGAGGAAGGCGCCCGGCGTCGAGCGGATCCATTTGCCGGGGGAGCGCGAGCACCTCGCTCTGGTCGAGCGCCGCCGCGACGGCATTCCGCTCAACGCCGCGGTCTTCGAGGAACTCAACGAGCTCGGCGCGAAATACGGCACCGCGCTCCAGGCGGCCTGACGCCGCGACGGTGGCTCGCGCCTTGCGCCGCGGGCCGCCGCATTTTCAGCGCTGACCCGTCTTGCCAAGGCGCGAAATCTGCCCTACGCCTATGCGTATCGATTAACGTATACGTTATTGGATGCGATGGATCTGAACCAGCCTCTCGCGACGATGGGCAGCCGGGCGCCGCGCTCGACCGACACCGTCTATGCGCGGCTAAAGCAGCACATCCTCGACAATCGCTATCCTCCGGGTGCCCAAATCCTCGAGAGCGAGGTGGCAACCGAGCTGGACGCCTCGCGTACTCCTGTCCGCGAAGCCTTCGTACGGCTGCAGCAGGAGGGGCTGCTCGAGATCGTGCCGCGCCACGGCGTGCGCATCTCGGCGCTTTCTCCCGACGACATGCGGGAGATCTACGAGGTTCTGATGTCGCTGGAGCCGACGGCGGTCGAGCTGCTGGCCGCGCGCCGACCCGACCGGGCCGAGCTCGAGAGTCTGATCGCCTCTTGCGACGCGATGGAGGCGGCGCTGGCCGGCGAGCCCGATCTGCAGGCCTGGGCTGCAGCGGATGAGGCGTTCCATCTCAGTCTCGCGCGGCTCTGCGGCAACAAGCGCCTGGCGGCGATGATCATGCAGGTCTGGGACCAGGCCCATCGCGCCCGGATGTTCACGCTGTCGCTGCGGCCGCTGCCCGTGCGTTCGACGGAGGAGCACCGCGCCGTGGTCGAGGCCATCCTGGCCGGGGATGTCGAGCGTGCCCGCTCGATCTACCACGCGCATCGCAAGCGCGGCGGCAACGAACTCACCACCATCATCGAAAGACACGGAATTCAAAGGCTATGACGTCCAACTCCTTCCATCTCGCAATGATGCCCGGCGAGGGCATCGGTATCGAAGTCATGGAGGCCGCAGGTGCCGTTCTCGGCGCGGTCGAGAAGCGCTTCGACCTGTCCTTTCGGCAGGAGCACATTCCGGGTGGCGCGCATCACTACAAGGAAACGGGTGCCATCCTGCCGAAGGACGGCATGGAGCGCGCCGGCAAGGCCGATGCCATCCTGTTCGGCGCCATGGGCTGGCCCGATATCCGCTTCGCCGACGGCACCGAGATCGCCCCGCAGCTCGATCTGCGCGTGGCCTTCGATCTCTATGCGGGGGTCCGGCCGATCCGCGCCATTCCCGGTACGCCTCCGGTCCTGTCCGATGCGCGCTGGAAGGATATCGATTTCGTCATCGTGCGCGAGTCGACCGAGGGCATGTTCGCCTCGCGCGGCAA
>JAEXUU010000866.1 GCA_023452965.1 Pseudomonadota bacterium
GGCCATGGTCGAGGCGGTGCCCATCACGGCGCAGGTGCCGGCCGTGGTCGCGAGCCGCCCTTCGACGGCCTCGATCTCGTCCTGGTCGATCTCCCCGGCGCGGAAGCGGGCCCAGAAGCGCCGGCAATCGGTGCAGGCACCGAGGCGCTCGCCCTTGTGGCGCCCGGTCGACATCGGCCCGGCGACGAGCTGCACGGCCGGGACATTGGCGGAGAGCGCCGCCATCAATTGCGCCGGCACGGTCTTGTCGCAGCCGCCCATCAGCACGACGGCGTCGATCGGCTGAGCCCGGATCATCTCCTCGGTGCCCATCGCCATCAGATTGCGGAATTTCAGGCTGGTCGGGTTGAGGAAGACCTCGCCGAGCGAGATCGTCGGGAACTCGACCGGCAGGCCGCCGGCCATCAGCACGCCGCGCTTCACCGCCTCGAGCAGTTCCGGAAAGTGCCGGTGGCAGTTGTTGAAGCCGCTATAGGTGTTGGCGATGCCGACGATCGGCCGCGCCAGCGCTTCGTCGGAATAACCCATCGAACGGGCGAAGGAGCGGCGAAGATAAGCGGCGAATTCCGGGTCGCCGTAATTGGTCAGTCCGCCGGCGATGCCGCGTCCCTTGCGTTCAGTCTCGCTCATGGCGCCGTACCATCTTCCTTCGAGGCTCTTGTCGAGGCACCACCGCAGGAGCCGCGGCGGTGCGTTATTGTGCATGAATGACAGGCCGGGGCACGCCATTCGCTGCGCGGCGGGCGAGCCCTATTGAATCCTGACCGGCCCGGTCGAAACGGTGCGCAGCTTCCAGCCCTCGGAGCGCGAGCCGGCGAGGTTGAGGCGGCTGGTCATGACATGCAGCCGCTGCGTGTCCGCGCTCTTCGAGGTGCAGAAGCGATCCTGGAGATAGAAGGGCGGCGTCGCCTGGTAATACAGGGTGGCCTCGACCGATGCCGGCTTGCCGTCGATCTCGGGCAGGGCGATGCGATAGAGCGTCGCGTCGCCGCCGCCTTCCCGGTAATCGGGATCGTCGCCGACATTGACCGGCCCGGCTTCGTCCGCCAGCTCCGGCCCGGCGCCGAGGGACGCCGCGAGCTTCACCCGCTCGTCGCGCTTGAGATAGCCTTTCGGCAGCAGGCGGTTGTCCTTCACATTGGCGCAGATCGACAGGAAGCTCGTCGTCAGCTGCCCGGCCGGCGCGGAGCCGGTGCCGCATTGCGCCGGGCCCGAAAGCGGGGGGCTCGAAACCAGCTCCTGATAGATCTGGACCTCGTCCTGCCGCGTGATCACTTCGCGATGCGGCTGATGGGCGAGCGGGTCGAGCCTCGCCGAGCAGTCGGAATTCCACCAGACCTCGCCGGCTACGGGCGCGCCCGCTGCGTCGGTGATGACGCCGAGCGCATCGGTACGTCCCGAGGCCCAGATCGTCCTGCCGCCTTCGTCGAGCACCTTGAATTTGATGAAGGCGCGCCGAAAGCCGACGCCGCTCGGAAACTTGTGGCCGACCTTGTTGGTGACGCGCACCGACGCTTGCAGCGCCGTTTCGGTCATCCGGAGGCTCTCGACCGCGATGGCGGCGGTACGCTCGGCCGCCTGGTGGTCGATCGCCTTCTCGGTGAAGAGCAGCGGATCGATGCCCTTTTTCGTCAGCATCGGATCCTGCGTGCGGATTCCCATCAGCTCGGGGAATTGCTGCGCCATCTTGATCAGGAAGGAGTTCAGGCCGACCAGCGCATGGCTGGCGAAGCCGGAGCGCACCGGCAGGTCGATCTCTTCCGGCGGCAGCGTGTGCTCCGCCTGTGGGAAGTTCGAGTATTCCTGGATGCTGGCGATCTTGCTGCGATAGGGCTGCCCGTCCGCATCGCGGCTCGGCATATGGCAGCCCTGGCAGGTCTCGGGGCTCTTGCCGGCGCCGAAGGGCAGCGCCCCGTCCGGGGACTGGCCGGTGCGGAAATCGCTGAACGCCCATTCGGCATAGGTCGTCTGCTCGTAGGTGTGGCCGATGACCTTGCCCTTGTCGAGCACCGGCAGATGCACCGTGTGGCAGCTGCCGCAGAGCTCCGAGCTCTTGATGGCGGGGTTCTGCACCGGCGTCATGCCGAGCGCATGCTCCATCGGCTTGACCTTGGGATCCTCGAACGGGCCCTTCATCTCGGTCATCTCGCCCATGAGGAAGCTGCCGGTGAAGGTCCTGGCGAAGCCGGTATTCTCGGGGTTGAGAAAGGCCTGCCGCTCCTCGACGCAGCTGTTCTGCGGCTCGGCCTTGACCCGGTTCCGTTCGGCCTCGCTCAGCGCCATGGCGTGACAGGTCGCGCAGGAGACACCGTCTCGGGCGAGCGCCCCATGCTTCGCGGCGAGCCCGGAATGGCCGGCGGGCCACGGCACCGCTGCGACGGCGGCGCGCGTGAACGGCGTGCAGCCCTTGCCGGCGGCGCGCTGGTCGATCTTGAACTGCCGTTGCCCCATCACGCCATGGCAGCCGAGGCAGGTGTCCTGCACCAGCTCCGCCGCCTGCGGATGAAATGTCTCGGTCTCGCTGGCGAGCTGGGCGAAGAAGACCGGGTCGCGCCCGGCCAGGCCCATGGGCGAGGTGCTCCAGGTGCCATAGGGCGAGAGATTGAGGAAACGGCCGCCCGGCCCCGGCAGCGTCATGTCGAAATGCAGCCCCGTCGATCCCGCGTCGTGGCAGCCGAGGCACTGGTCGGACGTCAGGAATTGCTGCTTCGCCTCGCGCCGGTCCGCGCTGGCCCAGACCACGTCATAGGTCTGGGACGGCATCCGCATCACCTTGTCCGCGCTCGGATGCGGGAAGGGGATGCCGTAGAAGGCGGCGAATTCGGGTGCCGGGCTCTGGCGCGCGGGAGCGCCGAGCAGCGTGACGTCGTCGGATTCCTGCACGATCCGCAGATGGTTCAGCATGGCGGCAAGGTCGTCATGCGCCTTCGCCGAGCGATCGGTGAAGCTGTTCTGGCTCAGGAAGACCAGCGGGCGGCCGGGCTCGCCCTTGATGTTCTTCAGGTCGGCGAAGGTGGCGTTGGCCTTGGCGCTGGCATGGCAGTTCACGCAGTATTGCCCGAAACCCATATTGGGATAGCCGTTGCCGGGCCCGGCCGGCCAGTCGGGCTTCCAGTCGCTCCAGCCGAACCAGCCCCAGAACCAGCCATCATGCGAGGCCTTGGCGTCGCGCACCATCACGGCTGCGCCGCTGGTCGGCAGCAGGCGCAGCGGGTCGACATCGCGGCAGAGCGCGGCGGGGGCGGGGAACATCTCCTTGACCATCAGCGCGCCGTCGGGCACCGGCGCCTCGGTGGTCGTCGTCTCATGCGCTCCGCCGCGATTGGCCTTCAGCCAGCCGAACATTTCCGGCGAGTACCAGATCACGACCGGCGCATGGGTGCCGTGATAGTTTCCCGTCGCCTTGTCGTTCCGGAGCGTCGCGGTAAACGGCCCGGTATCGCGCACCGACTTGTCGACGCGCCAGCCTGCGGCCGGATTGCGATGGCAGAACGCGCCGAGATAGCGGCCGAGCTTCTCCTGGTAGACGTCGAGCGGAAAGGCGCCCGGCCGGCGGATATCGCCATCGAGCGCGGCACAGAGCGCAGGGTCGCTGGGAACCATCGGCGTCGGGCGTTCGGCCGGGCATTGGGAGGCGGCAGCGAGTCCCGGAACCAGGGAAAGCAGGCCAAGGAGCGCGATCTGGCGAAGCATGGGCAATCCGGGAGAGGCAGCGCTGGCAGGCTGCTTGCTGGGCCAAGGCAGCGCAAGCCCAATTATCGCGCCAGAGCCGGATCCGATCAGGTTGGATCAATCTGATCGGTGAATCCGTCTCTGATCGTGAGATAGAGACCTGCGCTTATCGCTGCGGCGTGATGGCCGCTTCCTGCCGCGGCGCTGGAGCGCTAGATTGCGCATGATGGGTATGTCGCCGCAGACCGAGATCCATGACGAGCCGTCGGCCTCGAAGGCTGTGCTCTGGCTGCTCGCCGGGGGTGTCGGGTTGTTGCTGCTCGCCGGGCTCCTGCTCTGGTGGCGCGAGGGCGATCGCCTGTTCACCGACGGGCTGATCGCCGCGATCCTGGCCTGCTTCTGACCGGCCCGGCCGGTCGACCGAGGATTCCTGCCTTGAACCGCCGCCTGATCCTTCCCCTTATCGTCTTCCTGCTCGGTGCCGTCGCGCTCGCTGCCGCCGCCTTCATCACCTTCGCCCCGGCCGGGAGGCAGGCCGGGCAGAGCCTGGCGTCGAGCGTCGGCGGGCCGTTTTCGCTGACCACGGCCGAGGGCAAGACGCTGACCGACAAGGATCTGCGCGGCGCGCCCTTCCTGGTCTTCTTCGGCTTCACCCATTGCCCCGACATCTGCCCGACCAAGCTCTTCGAGATCTCGGAGGTGCTGCGCGCGGCCGGGACGAAGGGCGAGAAGCTGCGCGCGCTGTTCATCAGCGTCGATCCCGAGCGCGACACGGTCGAGACGCTGAAGAGCTATCTCGGCTCCTTCGATCCGCGCATCATCGGCCTCACCGGCGACCGCGCTGCGATCGACGCCGCCATCAAGGCCTATCGCGGCTATTCCAAGAAGGTGCCGCTCAAGGATGGCGACTACACCATGGACC
>JAEXUU010000867.1 GCA_023452965.1 Pseudomonadota bacterium
AGCCCTGGTGGCGGCTCGGAAAATGCCGACCTGCCGCTCTGGGACATGCTGCAGGTGCGGTCCGCACTGGGGGCATTGACCGCCGGGCCGCGCATGCCGGCACGCGACGCCGCGATCGGCTGCCTGCTGGACGAGAGCGGCATCCTGCTCCGGCCGTTGCGGCAGGAGAAGCCCGTCGGCGCCGAGCTGGCCGGCGCCTCGATCGAGGCCTCCGCCACCGAGGTCGTCCTGTCCTACGGCGCCGGCAAGACCCGCTCCTTCTCCTGGAGCCGGGTACGGCGGGCGCTGGGGCTGGCCGACTTCCTGTTCGCGGCCGAGGCGGATGATCGCTCGGAGGGGGGGCTCGCGGCGCTGCGCAGCGCGCTCGATGCGGTCTTCGCCCTCGCGGTCTTCGACGAGGACGGGCTGAAGCGGGCGGTGCAGGAGCCGGCGCGCTTCATGCGGGCGTGGCGCAGACGCCATCTGCCGCTGCTCGCCTTCGCCGATCTGATCCGCCAGCGCGAGGCTTTCCTCAACGCCAGCGGCCGGCGCGAGCGCCAGCGCGAATTCGATCCCGACGACCTCGTCTCGCTCTGGAGCTTCGCCTTGCTGCACGGCGAAACCTGGAGCTTTGCGCGCTTCGCAGAGCGCTTCAGCGCGCTGATCCGCGAGGAGCGTTCCAGCGTCGGTCGCCGCGACTTCATGGCGCCGGCCTCGATGGACAGCATGATGGCGCGCCAGCCCTCCGAGAACCCAGAGGAAGCGCTGATCGCCTGGCTCGACCACCAGGCGATCCTCGGCGAGCTCGAGCCCGAGGATATTGACGAGGAGGACGATGACGAGCCCGAGGAGGAGGATGAGGACGGCGTGGTGCGCGAGCGTGTCTACGCCGCGCTGATGCGCTTGCCCGCCGATCCGAAATTCCTCAACAAGGAGGAACGCGAATCCGTCGGCCGGGCGCTCGCCTTGCTGCCGATCGCCCATGAGCAGCCGTTGACCCTGGCGCGCTCTCGGGCGGTGGCACCCTGGGAGAACCGGCTGGTCGAGGCCAGCCGCCGCGTCGCAGGCTCCAATCGCGGGCAGGTCGACCAGACACCCGACCCGTTCGATTATCCCGGCATCGCCCAGGCGTTGGGCGCGCTTGGCAAGCGCTTCGACGAATTGCTGCTGATCGGCGTCGCGCTCGAGGCGCTCGAAGGGCCCGCCAATGCGGCGGTCCTGGCCGAGGGACAGAAGGTTCTGCGGCGCTGGCGCCATGATCGCGCCAGTTTCCGGATCGACGATGCGAAACTGGCACTGATCTTCGCAAGGCATGGGGGAGCACTGAGAACCGTTGCAGGAGCCCTGCAGCGGATCGTCAGGCAACAAAGGCGCTTCGGAGAATCCGCGGACCTGGCTGCCCAGGCCGCACTCGACGAGGCGCGCTTCACCGAAGTGTTTTCGCAGCGCTATCAGGGGCGGGTGAAACGGCCATGACAGATTTCGCTACCCAGGGTCCGAGCGAGGAAGAACCGCGCATCGGACGTGCCGCCGCCCGGCTGGTTCTGGCCGCGCTTGCGAGCACCGAGGCGGAGGAGACTGCGGCTGCGAGCATCAGCCGTGCCGATCTCTGGGCCCATGCCCGCCGGGTCCAGGGCGATCCTGTGAATTTCGCCGCCGAGCGCGCCATCCGCACCGATCCCGAGGCGGCAAGGCTCTATCGCCGACTGCTGTCCTTCCAGGCGGTGGCGCGCAGCGAACTCGCCGCCGCCGCCTATGACAGCAGCGCGACGCACCGGCGCATCGGCTCCTTCGAGCTCGACGTGATCGAGGAGGACGACGCCCCGCCGGCGCTCGTCATCCAGTGCCTGTCGGACTCGGTGCCGGCCCCGACCATGATCGAGGTGGTCTCGATCGAGGGCGTCGTCCGCCTGTCCCTGCCGGCGCCGGTCGACAAGCACATTGTCATCGACCTGCCGCGCCAGGACGCCGAGCGCGATCTGCTGCGATTGATGCTCGCCAACCCGCTCGCGGGCGTTTATCTGCTGTAACGTCAAGTATACGCCGCTTGGAGGCGGCGAGGACGGCTTGGCTTCCGCAGCGGCAGAGTCTGGCGAGAGAGGGAAATGGCTTCAGGAGAACAGAACGTCAGGCGTTCCGGCGTCTTCGTCGTCGTGCCCACCACCGACCAGCCCATCGTCCTGAAGAAGCTCGCATGGTCGGCCCGCGTGCCGGTCTCGCGGGTCGTGCTCGCGACCGAGAGCTCGGAAGTGTGCGAGCCCTGGAGCACGCAGTACAGCAATCTGCTGCGCCCCGGTGAGCCGCTACGCCAGATTCTAGGCCTGCCCGATGGCGGGAGCTATCGCTTGGCCGCGTCTGGTGCGATCGACCAGGGCAAGAGCTGGATGGTGCCGACGCTGGCTGCGCATTGCGCGCTCGCCCATGGCGAGGCGGTGACGCACAAGGCCTCAGAAGCCAGGTTGCTGATCTGGGGCACCGGTGCGATCGACCTCTCCGTCGCCGATACCGCCGCCGAGGCGCGGGTCACCCAGCAGGAATACCATCTCACTACGAAGATCGACCGCTCTCGGCACCTCTTCGCCGATGCCGAGCATGGCGCGACCCCGGTTCTGGCGCTGGTGCCGCATGGCGACGAGGCCGAGCGTGCCGCCGGCATCCTCGCCAAGATCCTCGGCAACCAGCCGCATCATATCGCGATTGTCGCTTCGCTTGCCGACATCGTCGCCCCGATCGAGCTCTATCTGCGCTCCGGCTCGTTCCAGCCGCAGATGGCGGCACCGGAGCCGGAAAGGCCCACGGCCCCGGTCTCCGCCTCGATGGCGCTGAAGCCGTTCAAGCCCGAGCCGGCAGAGCAACCGGCCGAGCCGCAGCCCGCGCGTGCAGCCGAGCCGCCGCCGCAGACGATCGCTCAGCCGCGCCCGGCCGATGAAGCACCTCCCATGGCGGATATGGCGCCACGCTCGCGGCGCTCGGTGCTCGGCGAGGAAGCCTCGCGGCCTTCCTCGTCGCGCCTGCCGGTCATCGCAGCCGCGGCCGTGGTCCTGCTTGCTGGCGGTGCCGGCGCGGCCTGGTATGCGCTGCGCGATCCCGGGCCGCGTGGCTCCGATCAGGGGCCGCCGACCCTGACCCTGTCGACCCCTTCGACCGGCGCGAGCGGGCAGAGCAGGCCGAGCCAGCCCCAGTCGCAGCCTGCACAGCAGCAGAGCGCAGCGGTCCAGAACAACGCGCCGGCCGCCGCCTCCGGGCCGGCGCTGGCGCGGCTGGTGATGCTGTCGCCCCCGTCCGGCAGCAGCTGCGATGCGCAGATCTACGAACTGAGCCCGCGCTATAGCGAGAGCGCGGTCGAGGTCGCCGAGGCGGCCAGCATCCAGATCGATGGCCAGGAGATCTGCGGCTTGGCCTTGGAGCCGGTGGCGCCCGCCAAGGGCAAGTTCCAGCCTGGCACCGGCCCTGCGGTCGTCGCCTCGAAATCGAGCGCCACGCGCCTCGTCTTCAACCCCACGGCGATCCGCAGCGGCATCACGGCCTTCCCGGTCATCCGGATCGAGGAGCCGAAGCCGCTCGCCATCGAGATCAAGCGACGCTAGAGCATTTTCAGGCGAAGCGGGTACCCGTTCGCGTGAGGAAAGTGCGATAAAACAAAGGATTAGGGCGTTTCCGCAATTCGCGAATTGGCGGAAATGCTCTAGGCGCCGCGCCTCCGTTCTGACGCGGTCACGGCGAACTCTCACATTCGAGTTTTCCGAAGCGCGGATTCCGCTTTTCGCTCCATTGCCATGAGCCGGTGCGGTTCGCGATGCCCGCACCCGGCCCGGGCATCTGCGAGCTGCGTCATCCGAGCGCCGCCGGTCACCTCATCTCGCGCAAATCGCTGCCGCGGCCACCCGCTCCAGCCGGAGCGATGGCGCAGGGGGCGTTACAGCCCCGCCCGCGTCAGCCCGCGCCACAGGCCCCAGGGCGGCGGGTCACTCGTCGGCGAGAGCTGGCGGATCGCGGCGAGGCGCCCGGCGATCAGCGCGATCGCGATTGAGGGCAGCGCCATCAGCATGTGATGCGAGGTCGCCGCGGCGATGAAGGTCATCGGCTGGCCCATCACCGGCAAGAGGCCGAGCGCATTGCCCCAGGAAATGCTCCAGTGCAGCGCGAAGATGGTGACGATGCCGACCAGGATGATCGCCATGCCCTTGTTGGCGCCTTCCTGAGCAGAGCCCATGGCACGCTCGCGCATCAATCCGACGGCGAGCGTCAGCAGGCCGAAGGCGGTGACGACTTGCGCCGCCAGCAAGGCAAGGCCGGCAGGCAGGCCGAAACGGACCATCATGAAGGTGGCGATGAAGTCGTTCTGGACCACCGGCACGCGCACGAGGTCGCTGACGGTGAAGCGGCTCGCCGTCTCGTCGACGATCTCGCTCTTGCGCTCGGCGATCGGCGTCGCGCGCGCGCCCGGCAGCATGGCGCAGAGCGAGACCGGCGAGGGCGGCAGCTCGTCGAGCGCCCGGCGCACCTCCGGCGGCGTCTTGTCGAGGCCGAGATCGAGCCGCGCCAGCGTGCAGGGCATCTCGGCGAGCGCCACCTTCGACTGCAGCAGCTGGAAGCCGAGATCGCGATGGATCACGTCGGGATTGCGGGTCTCGCCGGCAGCGGCGCTGCGCAGCTTGGCATGGTCGAGATCGTACCAGGTCAGGAGGCGTTCGGCCGGGACGCGGAAGGCGCCGCCGCGGGCCTTCTCGAGCACGTCGATCGCCGCCAGCCGCTCCTTCGGCAGGTTCCACTGGCCGGAGATCGCATAGGTGACGAGGCCCGGGAAGGCGTAGATCAGCGCCGCGTTGATACCGAGCAGGATGACAAGCACCAGCGCCAGCACGCCGCCGCGCGGCCAGCCGAGCTTGCGGACCTTGCGCTGTGGCGCATCGGCCCGGCGCAGGAAGACGCGGGTGATCTCGAACAGGCGCTTCAGCGTGCTCGGCAGCAGGAAGGCGAAGGCGAGCACCACGGTGGTGATGATGATGATCAGCGCCGGGGAATAGTCGCTCTTCAGGAACGGGATCGCGGTCAGGAACAGGATGAAGACCAGCACCGTCGCCAGGCTGACGCCGAGCCAGGAGATGTAGTGGCGCTGGTTGTAGAAGAAGTCGATCCGCGAGAAGCCGAGGAAGATATGCGCCAGCACCAGGACGAGCGCGATTTTGCCGAGTTCGACCGGCTGGAAACCGGCGACGCCGGTCTCGGTGCCGAGCACACCCCAGGCGATGAAGGCGACCAGGATCAGGAAGGCGGGAATCGCGCGCAGCAGCTGGTCCTTGAAGCCGACACCCATGAAGAAGGAGCGCGGCAGGGCAGCGATGGCACGCTGCGGCTGCAGGGCGACGACCACTGCGACGACCGGTATCAGGTCGAAGAACAGCAGCTTGTTCTTCTCGGCATGGATGGTGAAGTCGGTCTTCTCCGCGTCGATGCCGAGCGCCAGCAGGGTCAGGCTGCCGAGGCAGCACAGGCCGAGCAGGCCGAGCCAGGCGACGCGCATCGGCGTGGTGAAGCGCGGCCCGACCATCAGCAGCAGGCAGGCTATGGCATAAGCCAGGATGGTGGCGTGGAGGGCGCCTTCATAGGAGATCGAGGCGCCGCCCAGCCGCGACAGTTCCGGCGCCAGCACCAGCATCGTCGTCGCGGCGATGAAGCCGGTGGCGCCGAGCGCGCCGACCAGCCTGACCAGGATGGCGCTGCGCCGGAAGGCGCTGGCCTGATGCATCGCCGACAGGATGCCGAAGGCGGCAAGGCCCAGCGTCAGCACAAGGCGCACGATCCGCTCGACGCCGTTGAGCGAACTCAGCGGATTTCCGATCTCCGCACCGGACATCGGCTGACGCGGCGGTGTGATCACCGGCCTGACGCTTTCCGTCGTCGAGGCCTCGCGCAATTGCTCGGCATCGGCGGGGTCGAAGCGGTGGGTCTTGCTGAGCGGGGTCAGCCGCAGCGGCAGGCGCCCGCCGGCTTCCTCCCCGATATCGACCGCATAGCGCGTACGCCCGATGATCAGATGGCTGAGCCGCGCGGGGCCCTCGGGGTCAAGCTCCCAGGCGATGGCGCCGAAATCGGTGACGCGCTGGTTGCCGCGGGCAAAGACGACCGGCGGGCGCGGGGCGTCGACCGCGTCGCCCGGCGCCAGGAAGAAGCCGCCGCCGCGCGCCACGATGGTCAGCGCCTTGAAGGGCAGGGCGCCGGCGG
>JAEXUU010000870.1 GCA_023452965.1 Pseudomonadota bacterium
GGCGCCGTCCTGGCCTGGCGTTCGGGGCGCGTGATCTTCGAGGGGCGCCCGTTCTCTTCAGCCGTCGCCGAACTCGGGCGCTATGTGCCCGAACGCATCGTCCTTGGCCCGGCGGTGGCATCCGACCTGCCGGTCAGCGCGATCTTCTCGACACGGGAAGCGTTGTCCGCGGTCCAGGCGCTCGCCAAGACGCAAGGCTTGACCGCGCGGCGAATTCCGGGCGTGGCGATCATCATCGCCTGACGCGCGCAACCTTTCAAAAAAAACGCTCCAGCTCTTTGGGCAACTTCGCCCGCCACCCGTCAATCGAGTGAAGGAAGCAGCAGCCGGGCTGTCCGGCGGCCTTCCACGCGGCCCGCTTCGGGCCGCTTTCGTTGCACGGCTTGGGGTTTCCGATGACGGACAGGGACGCTGGTGGGAATGTTTCGCGGCAGGCGCGTGGCCGGTTGTTGCGGGGCCTGACGCTTGGCACGGCACTCGGTCTCGGTCTTTTGCCGGTGGGGCTCGCCACGCTGCCGGCGCAGGCGCAGAGCGCGCGTGCCCAGGATTTCAATATTGCGAGCCAGCCGCTCAATCGCGCCCTGAGGGCGTTGGCCGACCAGTCGGGCGTGCAACTCGCCTATCGCACGGCGATCGCCTCCGGAACGGTGGCGCCGGCCGTTCGGGGCTCGATGACGACGGAGCAGGCGCTCGCGCGGCTGCTCGCCGGCTCCGGGCTGAGCTACAGCTTCACCAACGCCAACACGGTGACGATCCTCGGCGGTTCGGCCGCGCGGGGCGGTGGCGTTGCAGTCGATGGCGCGATGGCACTCGACACCATCGAGGTTCAGGGCGAGGACCCGCGCGGCCCGGTGGACGGGATCATCGCGCACCGCACCGCGACCGGCACCAAGACCGATGCGCCGATCCTCGAGGTCCCGCAGTCGATCTCGGTCGTGGGGCGCACGCAGATGGAGCGCCAGGGCGCGACCAGCGTGACGGAAGTGCTCCGCTACGTTCCCGGCGTCGTCATCGAGACCTATGGTCCGGACCCGAAGGGCTATGACTGGGTGCTGATGCGCGGCTTCAACGCGCAGTCGTCGAGCGATTTCCGCGACGGCCTGCGCCAGTCCTCGATCAGCTACAGCTTCTTCCGCACCGATCCCTACGCGCTGGAGCGTGTCGAGGTGCTGCGCGGCCCGTCCTCGTCGCTCTATGGCCAGAGCGATGCCGGCGGCCTCATCAACAAGGTCAGCAAGCGGCCGCGCGACAAGGCGCATTATCAGGTCGAACTGCAAGGCGGCAGCTATGACCGCTTGCAGGGAGCCTTCGACATCGGGGGGCCGGTCGATGCCGCCGGGACGCTGCTCTACCGTGTGATCGGCATCGCCCGCGACTCGAACACGCAGTTCAAGTACCCCAACGGGACCGAGCGTGCCGACGACCGCCTGCTGCTGGCGCCGTCCTTCACCTGGCGGCCGTCGGCGGACACCAAGCTCACCGTCTATGCCGAGGTGCTGCAGGACCGCTCCGGTGGCAGCGCCCTCTATTCGCGGGCGCCGGGCGGGCGCTGGCTGCCGGTCGGCGATCCGAATTTCGACAAGTTCAAGCAGGACCAGCAGGTCGTCGGCTACGAGTTCGAGCACCGCTTCAACGAGACGTGGACGCTGCGCCAAAACGCCCGCTACGGCCATACCGAGACATTTCTCAATGCTACGCAGGGCTATTGGGCGCCGGCGGCCGGGGCGATCGCCCGGCGCAACCGCACCTTCGATGAGAGCATGAGCGCCTTCGTCTCCGATACCCAGCTCGAGGCGAAGTTCGGGACCGGCCCGGTCAGTCACACCGCCCTGTTCGGCTTCGACAACAACTTCGTCGATGCCGATGTCCGCGGCTGGCAGACGCCCTGGGGATCGACCCTGCTGAACCCCATCAGACCGGTTTATGGCATCGCCATGCCGGACCCCCGCCTGGTTGGCGCGCCGTTCCAGATCTACAATCAGAAGCTTGCCCAGTTCGGCATCTATGCTCAGGACCAGATCAAATGGGATCGCTGGATCCTGACGCTGGGCGGCCGCTACGACCGCATCGACGTCAAGACGGATGATAGCCTGACGCGCCGCAGCTACGAGCGGGTCGACGGGCAGTTCTCCGGACGTGTCGGCCTGACTTACCTGACGAGCTTCGGCCTTGCGCCCTACGTCTCCTATGCCGAGGCCTTCGTGCCGACGCTCGGCCTCGACGCGAGGGGGCAGACGATGGAGCCCTCGCAGAGCCGCCAGGTCGAGGTTGGCCTCAAATTCGAGCCCGCCGGCTGGAACGCGCTCTTCACCGCGGCGCTCTTCGACCTCACCAAGACCAATGCCACCGTCTATACCACCAACGGTGCAGAGCCGCTCGGGCGGACGAACTCGAAGGGCGTCGAGCTGGAGGCCAAGGTCAGCCTGGCGGAGGGGCTGGATTTCACAGGCTCCTACACCTTTGCCGATGTCGAGGTCGAGGTTGGCGCCACGGCCGCGCAGCGCGGCAAACGCCCGATGCTGGTGCCGGCGCATACCGCCTCCGGTTGGCTGAACTACACCTTCCAGCAGGGCGTTCTGAAGGGGCTCGGGCTCGGTGCCGGCGTGCGCTATGTCGGCCAGAGCTACGGCGACGCGCTCAATACGGTGAAGATCGATCCCTGGACGGTCGTCGATGCCGGCGCCAGCTACAAGTGGCGAAACGCGACCTTCGCGGTCAACGCCACCAACCTGTTCGACAAGAAGTACTTCGCCACCTGCGAAAGCGCGACCGCCTGCTATGAGGGGCAGCGGCGCACGGTGATCGGCCGGGTCCGGTTCGATTTCTGACGCGCTGACGAGACGCGGCCTGCTGGCAGCCGGGGCGGGAGCCCTGGCCGCCTTCGCCGCGCCCGGCGCATCGGCCGCAGCGCCACAGCGCGTGGCCTCGATCGCCTGGCTCGGTGCGGAGAATGCGTTGGCGCTCGGCGTGACGCCGGTCGGCGTCGCGGACGCCGGCTATTATCGCGAGCGCATGGTATCGCCGCGCTTGCCGGAGGCCGTTCCGGATCTCGGGCCGTTCTGGGAGCCGAATCTCGAGCGCCTTTTCGCCCTGCGCCCCGACCTCGTCCTGGTCGATGCCTGGTCGGTCATCGATGGCGCCAAGCTGGCGCGGATCGCCCCGGTCGAGCGCGTGCCGGCGTATCCGCAAGGTACAGGCGGGTGGGATTTTGCGACCGGCACCTTGCGGCGCCTGGGCAGCGTGCTGCAGCGGGAGGCTCAGGCCAGGCTGGTCGTGGCCGAGGCGGAACAGCGCATCGCAGCACTGCGTCATCGTGTCGACGCCGCCGGACCGCTGCCTGCCTATGTCGGTCTGATCGCGCGCACTGGCCGCAATATCACGCTCTATGGCGGCTCCGGCTTGATCGGTGGCGTTCTGGAGCGCCTTGGGCTGCGCAACGCACATCCCGGACCCTTCTCCGGTGTGGGTACCGTGACGGTCGGGCTCGATGCGCTGGCACGCGAGCCGGAGGCGATGATCCTCTGCATCGACCTTGCCACTGCGAGCGGCGGCTTTGCGCGCACCGTTGCCGGCAACGCGCTGTGGCGCAGCCTGCCCTCGGTGAGGCGCGGGCGCGTCGGCCTCCTCTCGGGCTTCTACCCCTTCGGCGGGCTCGGCTCCGCCCTCCATTTCGCCGACCAGGCGGTGCGGGTGCTGGAGAGCAATGCTCGTGGGTGAGGGGACGGCGATCCGAAATCCCGCCTGGCCGTGCCTGCTGCTGCTTGCCACAGTGGCGCTGGGCGCCGGCCTCCTGCTTCAGCGCGCCGCTGCCACCTTGCCGGTGGAGCTGTGGTGGCCGGCGCTGCGGGCGCCGGCCGAGAGCGATATCCGCCAGGCTGTGTTCGGGCTCGCCATCATGCCGCGCGCTGCGGTCGCGCTGCTGGCGGGTGCCGCGCTCGGACTTGCCGGCGCGCTCTGCCAGCATGTGTTGCGCAATCCGCTGGCGGAGCCGACCGTGCTCGGCGTCAGCGCCGGCGCGCAACTCGCCTTGATCGCGGCGACGCTCTGGCTGCCGGGCGCGCTCGCCTGGGGGCCGGGCGTGCCGGCCTTCGCCGGGGCCACGCTCGTCGCGCTCCTGATCCTGTCGCTCGCCCTGCGCGGCGGCGTCTCACCCGGCGCAATCGTTCTTTCAGGCCTGATCATCGGCCTCTACGGGGCGAGCCTGGTTGCGCTCGCCGTGATCTTCCATCGCGACTATCTGACCGACATCCTGCTCTGGCAGGCCGGCGCGCTCGACCAGACCGGTTGGGAGGTCGCCTTCTACCTTGCACCACGGCTGGCGGCGGGCTTCTTGCTCGCAGCTCTGCTGATCCGCCCGCTCGAGTTGCTCGGCCTCTCGGACGAAGGCGCGCAGGGGCTGGGCCTGCGGCTCGGCTTGATCCGCACCCTGACCTTCCTGCTGGCTGCCGGACTTGCGGGCGCCGTGGCGGCGACGGTGGGTGTGATCGGCTTCGTCGGCCTGATCGCCCCTCATCTCGCCCGCGCGGCGGGGGCCCGGCGATTGCGGCAGCGCCTGTTCTGGAGCCCGCTGGTCGGTGGAGGGCTGCTCTTCGCGACGGATCAGATCCTGCAGTCCGTACCGGGGCTCAGCTTCATCCCGACTGGCGCGGCATCGAGCATCCTCAGCCTGCCCTTGCTGCTCTGGTTGATGCGCCGTCTCGGAGCGTCGGGAGAGAGGTCCTTGCCGGCGGCTGGGCAGCCGTCGGCCCCAGGGCACCGGCCGGCGCGCTTT
>JAEXUU010000877.1 GCA_023452965.1 Pseudomonadota bacterium
ATCTTCTGCTTGGCGTCCGCCGTCAGGCCTCGCGCCTTGCGGTTCAGCGCCTCGGTCAAATCCAGAAGCGCCGCGATTTCACGGACACGGCGATCGACCGCCCCGCCCATCATGCCGCGATTGCGCAGCGGGAAGGCGAGATTCTCGTAGACCGTCATCGTGTCGTAGACGACCGGGAACTGGAACACCTGGGCGATGTTGCGGGCCTCTGTCGGCAGGTGCGAAACATCCCGGCCGTCGAACAGCACGCGGCCATGCGACGGGACGAGCAGGCCCGAGATGATGTTGAGCAGCGTGGGCTTGCCGCAGCCGGAGGGGCCGAGCAGGGCGTAGCCGCCGCCCTGGCGCCAGGTCAGGGTCATCGGCTTCAGGGCGAAATCGCCGGGATCCGAGGCGCCCCGCTTGTAGGAATGCGCGAGATCGGAAAGTTCGATGCGCGCCATGGAGCGTCTCCTCAAGCAGCCGAGAGGAAGGCCGGGGCGTGAGCGAGCCGCCCGTCGGAATCGAACACGAAGACAGTCGCCGGGTCGACATGGACGGAAATTGCGGCCCCAGGTTCCAGCTCTTGGACCCCGGGCACAAGTGCGACCCAGCGCGCTCCTGCGCATTCGACATGGACGAAGCTCTCGGAACCGGCGATCTCCGACACGATCACCGTGCCGTCGAAGCGTAGGCCGGGTCCGGCCGCGGCCTGCAATCCCAGATGATGTGCCCTGAAGCCGACCTGGTAGTCGCCATCCGCCAGCCCGGCCAGCGCTCCCGTCGCGGGAGCGCTCGCGCCATCGGGCAGGATGATGTCGGCGCCTCTCTTGGCGATGGGCAGGATGTTGAGGGGCGGATCGGAGAATATGCGCGCCGTGATCAGATCCTGTGGCTGTCGATACACCGCCGCCGTCGGCCCGTACTGCGTCACCCGGCCCTGCCAGAGCGTGGCGGTATGGTCGCCGAGCAGCAGCGCCTCCTGCGGGTCGGTGGTGGCGTAGACGACCGTCGCATTCGACAGCCGCACGATCTTCGGCAGTTCCTCGCGCAGTTCCTCGCGCAGCTTGTAGTCAAGGTTGGCGAGCGGCTCGTCGAGCAGGACGAGATCGGCCCCCTTGATCAGCGCGCGCGCCATCGCCGTCCGCTGCTGCTGCCCGCCCGAGAGATTGAGCGGCATCCGCGCGAGGAAGGGCTCGAGCTGCATGAGACGCGCCATTGCCCGCACCTTGCTGTCGACCTCGGCCTTCGGCAGGCCCTTGACCCGAAGCGGCGAGGCGATGTTCTCGAAGACGCTGAGATTGGGGTAGTTGATGAACTGCTGGTAGACCATCGCGACCGAGCGCTCGCGGACCGCGGTCCCGGTCACGTCCTTCTCCCGGCCGCCTTCATTGACCAGGATCCGCCCCGATGTCGGCCTGTCGAGGCCGGCCATCAGCCGCATCAGCGAGGTCTTGCCGGCGAGTGTCGGGCCAAGCAGCACGGTCATGGTGCCCGGCGGAAGCCGCAAACTCGTCTCATGGATATGCGTCTGCGCTCCAACGTCGCGACACACCTTGTCGAGCACAAGACCCACGCCAGCCTCCTCCAAGCCCTGCGGGCAAGCGGAACGGGAACGATCTCAGGCCTAAGCGCCGCGGGCGCTTCGCGTCATAGCAGCGGTGTCGCTGCGACCTCCCGGCCGGGATTGGCTGTCCTCTCGATGCCGGACAGCATGTCACGAACCCTGAGGCCACAGACGCGCATTCGTCGGTTCGACTGAGCGCAAGCGAATAGTAGCGCCAATCGGTCTTCTCCACGAGGGGCTTCCAGCCCGAGGCGTATCAAGCAATTGAAGCAGGATGGCGTGCATCGGCATGCGCCCTATCGGTCCCGGCTCGTCCACTGCCACCACCGACGCGGACGAAGAGCAAGATGGCTCTTGGCCGCCCGCGCCCGCAGGTCATCTGTACAAAAGCGAAGCCCGGTGATCTGCTGGCGGAGCTGCAGCGACGCCGTCGCCTTTGCGTGCGTTGGCGAAACGGAAGGAGTGATGGCCTGTGTCTGACTCCGCAACAACCTTGGACGAACGGATCGCGCTTCTCCGACGGACCATTTCCGACCTGATGGAGCAGGCAACCGCCGCATCGGGAGCCGCGACGGAAGAGAGCCTCGCCGCTCGGCTGGACGATCTCCAGCAGCGGCTCAACACGCTGCTGAAGGAACGCGAGTCGCTCGGCGGCAAGGCCGGCTGACGCATCCGCCTGCCTTGCCGCGGTAGATCCGCGCGGCCGCCTCCCCGCTCGTCTGGCCCGGCAGGACGGCTTGCCGGTGTTGGCCTGCGGCCTCCCCGGCCCTGTCAGCGGGCCGCGAGCCAGGTCCTGATCGTGACGACATCGGCGTCCGACAGCGCGTGACCGGCGTCGATCCGCGCCAGTTCGACCTTGCCGCCGGCATCAAGGAGCGCCTCCGCCAGCGCCTCGCCCCCTGGAGCATAGGGGTCGGCCTCGCCAGCCACGATCAGCGCCGCGCTGTCCGAAAGATCGGCAGGGGGCTGCTCCTCGAGCACGTCGACGGCGCGCAGCAGCACGGCGCGGCGGATCAGGCCGGGATGGAGCCGCATCGCCGCGGCGAGGAAGTTTGCGCCGTTCGAATAACCGAGCCAGGTCGTGCGGGCCGGGTCGAGCCCGTAGGCCCGCGAAGCCTCCTCGACGAAGGCGGCGAAGGCCGCGGCCTCGGCGCGGATGTCGCCCTGGTCGAACTTGCCTTCGCCGAACCGGCGGAACCAGCGTGCCGTCCCCTCCTCGGTGCTGCGCCCGCGCAGGCCGAGCAGGGTCGCCTGCGGCGCGACTCGGTGGGCGAGCGGCATCAGGTCGGCCTCGTTGCCGCCGGTGCCGTGCAGGAGCACGATGGTGCTGCCGTTATCCTCGGCCGGGACATGGAAGCGGTGGACGAAGGGCAGGTCGCGATAGGTCGGGCGCGGCTCGCCCGGCCGTGCGAATTGCGGCAGCATCACCTGGATCGCCTCGGCTCGCTCGGCGTCGGAAGGCGGGACCATCAGCGTCGTGCCGAGCGCCTGCTCGGTTTCGTCGATGGTGAAGCCCGGCCCGTCCGTCGCCAGTTCGATCAGCGTGCCGCCGGGCTCGCGCACATAGAGCGAGGTGAAGTATTTCCGGTCGTGGCGGTTGGTGATCGAGGAGTTGAGGCGCGCCAGCGAAGCCTCCGCCGCCGCGACCGCTTCCACGTCGGGCGCCCGGAACGCGACATGGTCGGCCACGCCGGTTCCCGGCGCGCCCGGCCAGAAGCCGCCCGCCTCGCGGATATCGATCACGTCACCACTCTCCGAGATCAGGCGCTGGACACCATCGGCCTTCGCCGCGGGTTCATAGCCGAAGCGCCCGACGAAATGGGCGGTCTCCTCCGGCGTCTCGGTGAGGATCGTCGCGCCGCGCAGGCGCAGCACCGCATCGCCGGGCTCGATTCCGGGCGAGGTCCAGGGCGCAGCGGCCGGCATTTCCGTGCCGACCAGCTTGACCACCACACCATCGGGATCGCGCAGGCGCAGGACCGGCTCGCCGAACTCCTGCCGCGGCCCCTCGGCCGGCACCTGCCGAGTCAGCGCCCGCGTCAGCCAGAAGCCGATGCTGGCCGGCGGCACCGCGAGCGCGATCTCGCTGACCTGGCCATGGCCGACGCGCCCCTGCGACCCGTCCTGCCAGACCAGGAAGGTGATCAGCGAGCCCGGCGTGCCCTGCCGGTCGCCATAGAACAGATGGAGCTGCTCGGCATCCTCGTAGCCGCCGGTCTGCTTCACCAGCCGCAAGCCGAGAAAGCCGGCATAGAAATCGACATTGGCCTGCACGTCGCGCGTGATCAGGGTGAGATGGTGGATCCCGCTGGTCATGTCAGGTCACTCGTCCTTTCTCCAGGCGCGCCCCGAAGGCCTTCGCGACCGGGGCGCCCTCACTCTCTCATGCTTCCAGCCGGCGCATGCAACCGGGCCGCGACGCCGACGGGTTATCAGGCCGCGAGCGCAGCCTCCTGCAGGCGGCGCCGCATTTCGCTGCGCCCGAGGCTCGCGCCGAAGATCGGACCACCCGTAGCAAAACCCCGGCTCGCGGCGAGCGGACCGGCATCGACCGGATCGAAGCCGATGCGATCGATGAAGCCGGCGACGAGATCGCGGGCCTCGCCATCGTCGCTCGCCAGCGCGAGCGCCCGCCTCTGCGGATCGCCCGCAGGCCGGGCCGCCTCGTCGATCTCGTGATAGCCCATATGGTTGAAGCTGCGCACGAGCCGGGCTCCGGGGAGATGGTCCTGGACCACCTCGCTGCTGGAGCGGGCGCCCTCGAATTCGGGGATCACCCCATCGGTCGGCGCCCAGTAGTTCATCGCGTCGACCACGACCTTGCCGGCGAACAGCTCCGGCCGCAGAGCGCGGTACTTCGACAGGGGGAGTGCCAGGATGACGATGTCGGAGCCGGCGATCACCGCCTGCGCCTCGTCGGCCCTGGCGCCCGGCGCCATGATCTCCAGCAGCAGCGCGATCTCCGCCGCGGGCTTTGCCGTCGCCACCCGGACCTCGTAGCCGGCCGCGACGGCGCGGCGCGCAAGCGCGGTGCCGACGCGTCCCGCGCCGAGGATGCCGATGGTCTTCGCAACCTCTCGCATCGGCGTCTCCTTAAGCAGCCAGCTTTGCCCCGAGTTCGGCATCGACCAGCGGCTTGACCCGCGTGCCGAGCAACTCGATCGAACGCAGAAAATCCTTCTGCGGGAGATGCCCCACATCCATCTGGAAGAACTGGCGCATATGGCCGATCTGCCCGTGCAGGGTGACGATGCGCCGGGCGATTTCCTCGGGCTCCCCCACGAAAAGCGCGCCGGCACCGCTGGCTTCCATGTCGTAATGGTGGCGCGGCGGCGGCGCGAAACCGCGGATCTTGCCGATCGATTCCATCACCGCATGCCAGTGGACCCAGAACTGCTCCTTGGCCTTGGCCGCGTCCTCGCCGACGAAGCCCGGACTCGCGACCGAGATCTTGAGCTCGGAGGCCGGAATCTGCGCCTGGGCGCCGGCACGGCGATAAAGCTCCGCCAGCGGCGCGAAGCGCGCGGCCTGGCCGCCGATGATCGCATAGGAGATCGGCAGGCCGAGCAGCCCGGCGCGCACCGAGGATTGCGGATTGCCGCCGGTCGCCAGCCAGATCGGCAGCTTGCCGCTGTCGGGGCGCGGCACGACCAGCGCCTCGTTCAGGGCTGGCCGGTGCTTGCCTTTCCAGCTCACCGTCTCGCTCTCGTTGATGTCGAGCAGGAGATCGAGCTTCTCGGCGAAGAGCTCGTCGTAATCGTTCAGGCTATGGCCGAAGAGCGGAAAGGACTCCGTCGACGAGCCGCGCCCGGCCGTGATCTCGGCCCGGCCGTTCGAGAGCGCGTCGAGCGTCGCGAACTGCTGGTAGACGCGCACCGGATCGTCGGTGCTGAGCACCGTGACCGCGCTGCCGAGCTTGATCTGCTTCGTCACGCTGGCCGCGGCGCCGAGCACCACGGTTGCGGCCGAGGCCGGCATTTCGCGGGTGTGGTGCTCGCCGATGCCGAAGAAATCGAGCCCGACCTCGTCGGCAAGCTTGATCGCTTCGAGCAGGTTGCGCGTCGCCTGCGCGGTCGAGCCGAGCTCGCCCGTCGCCGCATCGCGCTGAACATCGCCGAAGCTGTAGATTCCCAGTTCCATGATCCCTCCTTCGCGAAGGGCGCCGCTTGCTGCCGCACCCCTCGATCAGTATATTTTCGTAACCTGGCCTCATATTGTGACTGCCAGAAACCGCGCAAGGAGGCACACCGGTGTTACCTGAGACCGGCGGATTGCTGGAGATGTGCTGGCCCGTCCGTCAGATCCTGGCGCGGGTCGGCGACAAATGGAGCGTGCTGATCGTGATGGCGCTGCGCAACGGTCCGCGCCGCTTCAACGAGATCAAGCGGGCCATCGGCACGATCTCGCAGCGCATGCTGACGCTTACCCTGAAAGGCATGGAGCGGGACGGCCTGGTCAGGCGAACAGTCATCCCGAGCAAGCCGCCGCGCGTCGATTACGAATTGACCGAGCTCGGTCATTCGCTGCGTGAGCCCGTCGAGCAGCTCGGGCTCTGGGCGATCGAGCACGAGGCCCGGATCGCAAAGGCGCAGGAGGCCTTCGACGGCAAGGAAGGCTCGGCCCGCTAGCGCAGCCGGAAACACCAGAGCGCAACCCGGGCGAACGATCCGGGAAAGCGACGGCTTTCACAAATGCATGCGGCGCCCTCCCCGCCCCGTGCTAGGCAGTGGCTGCCGAATACTCCCCCCGCCCCCTCCCGAGGAACGGTCCCGCCATGCTCGAAACGCCTGAAGATATGCCCCGCGGCGGGGCCAGTCTCCAGCTTGGCCTCGACACCTTCGGCGACGTCACCGCCGGCCCGGACGGCAAGCTTCTGCCGCATGCGCAGGTGATCCGCGACCTCGTCGACCAGGCCGTACTCGCCGATGGGCTCGGCATCGATTTCTTCGGCATCGGCGAGCATCACCGTGCCGATTTCGCGGTGTCGTCGCCCGAGACCGTGCTCGCCGGCATCGCCACCCGCACCAGCCGTATCCGCCTCGGCTCTTCCGTCACCGTGCTGAGCTCGGACGACCCGATCCGCGTCTTCCAGCGCTTCTCGACCGTCGACGCACTCTCGAACGGACGTGCCGAAGTCATCCTCGGCCGCGGCTCGTTCACCGAGTCCTTCCCGCTCTTCGGCTTCGACCTGCGCCAATACGAAGCGCTGTTCGAGGAGAAGCTCGACCTCTTCGCCGAGTTGATCAGCAAGAAGAGCGTGACCTGGCAGGGGCGCTTACGCCCGCCCCTCCACGACCAGCAGGTCTTCCCGCCGATCGAGAAGGGCGGGCTCGCGACCTGGATCGGCGTCGGCGGCAGCCCGGAATCGGTGGTCCGCGCCGCGCGCTACGACCTGCCCATGATGCTCGCCATCATCGGCGGGCCGCCGCTGCGCTTCCGGCCCTTCGTCGATCTCTATCGCGATGCCTTCGAGCGCCTCGGCCGCCCCGTGCGGCCCGTCGGCGTGCATTCGCCCGGCTATGTCGCGGAGAGCGATGCTGAGGCCGCCGAGGAGTTCTTCCCCGCCTACAAGCAGATGCGCGACCGGATCGGCGGCGAGCGCGGCTGGGCGCCGATGACGCGCGAGGAGTTCGAGCGCGAGGTCGCCGGCGGCTCGCTCTATCTCGGCTCGCCGGAGACGGTCGCGCGCAAGATCGCGACGACCGTCAAGGGACTGGGCCTCTCACGCTTCCAGCTGAAGATCAGCGCCGGGCCGCTGGCGCATGACAGGATGATGCGCTGCATCGCGCTCTATGGCGGCAAGGTCATGCCGCTGGTGCGCGAGCTGGTCGGCGAGGCCGCGGCCTAGTCGCGCCGCAACAGCGTATCGCGCAGCTTCGTCACCGCATCGGTCAGCGCGCCGGCATCGGCGGCCGTCATCCCCGCCGCATCGAGCACGCAGGGCGGCACCGTCTCCGCCTTCTCGCGCAGCGCCCTGCCCGCCTCGGTCAGTTGCAGCCGGACCTGGCGCTCATCCGCCTTGTCCCGGACGCGCGTGACCAGCCCCATTCCTTCGAGCCGCTTCAGCAGCGGCGTCAGCGTGTTCGATTCCAGAAAGAGCTTTTCGCCGAGTTCGCCGACGGTCTGGTCGTCCTTTTCCCAGAGCGCGACCATGGCGAGATATTGCGGATAGGTCAGGCCGAGCGCCTCGAGCAACGGCTTGTAGAGCCGGTTGAAGGCGTGGCCGGCGGTATAGACCGCGAAACAGAGGAAATTGTCGAGCTTGAGGGCTGGACTCGCGGCGGCAGGTCCGGTCGTCATGAGGCTGTCTCCTTTGCGCCCCAGATAAATCGTGCGCGATCTGATCGCAAGGGATTGACAGCTTGGAAAAGATCCGCATATAAATCGCTCACGATCTAATCGTGAGCGATTTATAGATCTGCAATGCGATCCGCCCGGAAGCCGGGCCCTCGAGCCAGGGAGTACGATCATGACCGCCAATGCCAAGCCGACCGTCGCCGGCAGCTATGTCACCACCCGTGAAGGCGTGAGCCTCTATTTCAAGGATTGGGGCCCGAAGGACGGCCCGGTCGTCACGCTGAGCCATGGCTGGCCGCTTTCCTCCGACAGCTGGGAGAACCAGGCGTTCTTCCTCGCCAATAACGGCTTCCGCGTCGTCGCCCATGATCGGCGCGGCCATGGCCGCTCCAGCCAGCCCTGGGACGGTAACGACATGGACCATTATGCCGACGACCTCGCCGAGGTGATCGAGGCGCTCGACCTGCGCGATGTCTCGGCCTTCGGCTTCTCGACCGGCGGCGGCGAGGTGGCGCGCTATGTCGGCCGCCATGGCACCAAGCGCGTCGCCCGGCTTGGCCTGGTCTCCGCGGTGCCACCGCTGATGCTGAAGACCCCTGCCAATCCCGGCGGCCTGCCGATCGACGTCTTCGACGGCATCCGCGCCGGCCAGATCGCCGATCGCGGCCAGCTCTACAAGGACATCGCCTCTGGCCCCTTCTATGGCTACAACCGGCCGGGCGCGAAGCCGAGCCAAGGCATCATCGACGCCTGGTATGCGCAGGGCATGCAGGGCGGCTTCAAGAACACCTATGACTCGATCGCGGCCTTCTCGGCGACCGACTTCACCGAGGACCTCAAGAAGTTCGACAAGCCGACGCTGATCGTCCATGGCGACGACGACCAGATCGTGCCGATCGACGCCGCCGGCCGCGCCTCGAAGAAGCTCGTCCCGCATGCTGTGCTGAAGGTCTATGAGGGGGCCCCGCACGGCCTCTCCGACACGCACAAGGACCGGCTCAACCAGGACATGCTGGCCTTCCTGAAGAGCTGACCCCCGA
>JAEXUU010000010.1 GCA_023452965.1 Pseudomonadota bacterium
CGATCCACTACGAGAGCCGTCACATGAGCTGGCTTCACGCCATGTGGGGCATTGGCGCGTTGACTGGCCCATACATCATGGGATTCGCCTTGGGCGCCGGCCAAGGATGGTCGTGGGGCTACCGTTACATCTCCATACTGCAGGTTGTGCTCACCGCCAGTCTTATTTTCAGTCTGCCACTGTGGAAGAAGCGCCCTGGCGCAAACGCAGGCGAAGCTTCCGGCGAATCCGGTGAAACGGCCAATAATGAAACTCGTAAACCGCTTGGTGTACGAGGCGTGCTTGCCATTCGCGGTGCCAAAGAAATCCTGGTGATGTTCTTCTGTTACTGTGCACTGGAATCCACGGCCATGCTGTGGGGTAGTAGCTACATGGCGCTCGGCAAAGGCGTCGACAAGACCACAGCCGCCATGTGGGCCAGCCTGTTCTGCATCGGCATCACCATAGGCCGCCTGGCGAGTGGCTTTCTGACCATGAAGTTCAACGATCCGACTATGATTCGCCTGGGCCAGGCGCTCGTGCTAATCGGTATCGTTAGCATGTTGTTGCCGTTGCCGCACAATACCGGCACTATTGTGGGGCTGATGATCATCGGTCTCGGCTGCGCTCCGATTTACCCGTGCGTCATTCATTCCACGCCGGCATATTTCGGCGAAGACAAATCGCAGGCGATCGTCGGCATGCAGATGGCATGCGCATACGTCGGTTCGATGTGCATGCCGCCGGTATTCGGCTTGATCGCACAGCATGTCAGCGTGCTGTGGTTCCCTCTGTACATGTTGGTTTTCCTGGTGCTGATGGTGATCATGCACGAGAGCCTGCGTAAAAAGTGCGGTGGTCAGACCATCGGCTGATAGGGCGTTGCCGTCACTGCGTCTGCGATGCCATGAGCAGCATTGTAGATTTCGCATATACGGTTAGGGCTACTGAAACCGAGCGCTACATACCATACGATAAACAGTATGGCCACGGTCGCGGTCAATGGCAGTCGTTGTGTTTTCAAACGAATAAGACATAACAGGATCACAGTGGCAAGCAAGGCGATGAATGATGCCGAAAGGTAGCGTAGCCAAGTCAAACCGTATGTGTTGATGTACAGCCCTAGTCGAAGTGCCGCTGAAGTCAGAATAATGGTTGTTAACGCCAGCAATGCGACCAATGTGATGTTGAGCGTGCGTGTGCGTGGTGCGAGAGTGATCGCCAAGCCGAACAAGGTCACATTAATGGCCGTGACTGCCAACAGTTGAAAGAATCCGCTGCGTGCGTATTCGCTATAGGTCAATCCATCTGGCAGTGCGATTGAACCGTCAGTGAGCAATCCCGCGAATAGGAACCGGACTTGTACGGCACAAAACAGCGCGTACACCATCAGGGTCACGGCCAGTACCACGAACGCTGTTACTGAACTGAGAGAGAAGCGTTGCTCCGGCGGTGTGGAAGTGGGTTCGGCGTTGAGACCGATAAGCAGAGAGAACAGCAATGGCCACGGTAATACGATGAACATGATGTGAAGAGTGAGCGCCATCGGATTGAAATCACGGAAAACGTTCCACACCTCATATTGAACTATCTGATCGGCGCCGACAAGCAACGGTATGATCGTCAAAAGCAATGGAATGGAAATCAGCAGCGCGATACCGATTTCGCGCACTTTCGAACGTTGTTTCGATGCGACTGCAAATCTTGCGAATATGACGGAAAACGGTTCCGCAAAATCGCGAATGTGAATAAACGGCTGCTGCAACCAGCCGGTAAACCAATTCCAGACGACTTGAAGTGGACGGCGAACATCGTAACGCCCGTTGATCAGCTGGCAGTGCAGCATAAGCAACGCCGGTTGAACGAATTGCGTGGTGAGCGCGTACTCGTCGTTTCTCGAATAGCACCAGGTCGCTTGGGCGAGTATATTCCACACGCCAATGGCGACGATGCTTCCCAAAACAAGCCAAACAAGAACTTGTTTTCGTGCGGTTTTCCAGTGCAGCGCGGTTACGGTAAGCGCACAGATGATCCAGAAAACCGGCAGTTCATATCCGATAAGCCATGTCGGAGGTATGCTGCAGATCAGACGGTCGAATGCGAAAGTGATGAGAAATGCAGCGCCAATGGTGATGGCCGCGCGTTTGTCGAGGGGGCGTTGCGCTATTTCTTCCTGCGTGATTTTGGGTTTCGCCGAAGGCTGTTCCTCCTGATGCGCGGATGGTTCTTGTGTTGGTTGGTTTTCTTGTGCTCCTGGTGTTTCTTGAGCCTCTCGCATTTCTCGTAATGGCGATGATTGTTGAGATTGTGATGGGGAAGTGCTGGCTGGTTCCGTCATAACAAATTCCTTCCTTGAGTGTATTGGATGTCATCGTACATATCGAAAAACGATAGAAAAATATCGACTAACATACTTTCACAAGATTTGCATATCGAATATCGATAGATTATTATCGATATTCAGGTTTATTGGATTGAAGGAGACGGATATTATGTCGAATTCCGCGGCGAAACGTTCCATGGTGATTGGCGTATTGCGTGTGCTGATTGTGATAATTGCAATATGCTGCCTCGGACTGCAGGTCAGTGCGATTGCGGCATCCGCTAGCGTTGCTTCCAAGTATGCCGACGCTGACTCGATGCATTGGCTGTATGCGGTTGCCGCAGTGCTGATTGTCGCTTGCTTCGAGTCCGCGTTGGTACCGCTGTGGAGATTGCTGACCTTGGTTGAAAAACGCGATGTCTTTTCCGGCAAGGCCATGCGTTGGGTGAATCACATTCTCATATATGCGGGGATTGAAGGCGTACTGGTGCTCGCCGTGATGGTCGGTCAAATCTGGTTATCGCCTTCACGCTTTCTGATGGCTGCGATGGGAGTCGACGAGCAAATGTTTCCATACGTCGTGCTGGCGGTCGGAGTGGCGGCGCTTCTACTGATAGCGGCGTGCGAACTCTTGATGGTGGGGATGCGCTCGCTGTTGATGCAGGCCATCGAACAGCGTGATGAACTGGCGGCGGTGATCTGATATGGCCATTCGTGTGAACCTTGATGTGGTGCTCGCCAAAAGGAAGATGAGTGTCAATGAGCTGGC
>JAEXUU010000070.1 GCA_023452965.1 Pseudomonadota bacterium
CAGCTACGGCCATGCCACCGGCGATCTCGTCATCCAGGAACTCGCGAAGGTCCTGAGCGAGGCAGTCGAGGGAATCGGCGCCGTTCTCGGCCGCCTCGGCGGCGAGGAGTTCGTCGTCCTCCTGCCGGCGACGCCGCTCGAACCGGCCGTCACGGTGGCTGAGGCGATCCGCGCGGGCTATGCGCGGCGCTCGCGCGCCATTGCTCCTTTGCCGGGCCCGGTCACCGTCAGCATCGCCATCGCCGAGACGGCCGGCGACGAGGAGGTGGAAGCCGTGATCGAGCGTGCCGACGCGGCGCTCTACCGGGCCAAGCGCAAGGGCCGCGACCGCGTCGAGGTCGCGGGCCTGGCGGAAGGCGCGCCGGAGACACCGCCGCGAGGCACCTCGCATAGTCGGCGCTACCGGCGGGCTTTCACGGCGCCGGAAGCGCGGACCCGCACGCGCCCCTGAACGCGAACCGGCCTCTCGCCTTAATCGCGGCTTAACCCTTCTCCGCGACAGTGCCCCGAAACGGAACACCGCGTCCGCCTGACTCGCCTGCCTGCCGAGGGTCCATGTCCGCCACCATCCTCGTCGTCGATGACGATCCCGTGCAGCGCCGCCTGCTCGACGCGATGCTCAAGCGGTTCGGCTATGAGGTTCTGACCGCCGAGGGCGGCGACCAGGCGCTCGCTTTGCTCGGCGACGAATCGCAGCATGTCGACTGCCTGGTACTCGACCTCGTCATGCCCGGCCGCGACGGCATGGCGGTGCTGGCCGCCCTGCGCGAGCGCGGCATCGCGACACCGGTGATCGTGCAGACGGCGAACGGCTCGATCGAGACCGTGGTTTCCGCCATGCGGGCGGGCGCAGTCGACTTCGTGGTCAAGCCGGTCGGGGCCGAACGCCTGCAGGTCTCGCTCAAGAACGCCCTCAAGCTCGGCGCACTCGAGCATGAGATCCGCTACATGAAGCGGCGTTCCGCCGGACAGCTCGGCTTCCGCGACCTCGCCAGCAAGAGCGCCGATATGGGCCGGGTCGTGCAGCTCGCCGAGCGCGCCGCCAAGTCGAACATCCCGATTCTCGTCGAGGGCGAATCCGGCGTCGGCAAGGAGGTGCTCGCCCGCGCCATCCAGGGTTCCAGCGACCGCCGCGGCAAGCCGTTCGTCACGGTCAATTGCGGCGCGATCCCGCACAATCTCGTCGAGTCGATCCTGTTCGGCCACGAGAAAGGCGCCTTCACCGGCGCGACCGAGCGCCATGTCGGCAAGTTCGTCGAGGCCAATGGCGGCACGCTCTTCCTCGACGAGGTCGGCGAACTGCCGCTCGACGCCCAGGTCAAGCTCCTGCGCGCCATCCAGGAGGGAGAGGTCGACCCGGTCGGCGGCAAGAAGTCGGTCCGCGTCGACATCCGCATCGTCTCGGCGACCAATAAGAGCCTGCTCGACCAGGTCAAGCGCGGCGAGTTCCGCGAGGACCTGTACTACCGGCTCAACGTCTTCCCGATCACCTTGCCGCCACTGCGCCAGCGCCGCGAGGACATCGCCGACCTCGCCCATGGCTTCCTTGCTCGCTTCGCCGCCGAGGAGGGCAAGAAGCTGCGCGGCATCAGCACCGAGGCGCTCGGCCTGCTCGGCGGCTATGACTGGCCGGGCAATGTCCGCCAGCTCGAGAACGCAATGTTCCGTGCCGTGGTCCTTGCCGATGGCGACGAACTGACCATCGCCGAATTCCCGCAGATCGCCGCGCAGATGCAGGGCTTCGACGTCCGCATCCCGCCAGCGCCGCCGTCCATCGCGGGAGAGTCGCGCGAGGACACGCCACCGCGCATCGTCCAGGTGCCGGTGCGCGACCCCAACGCGCTGGATCTCGTCGCCGGTTCCGACATGCGCAGCCTCGACGAGCTCGAGCGCGAGATCATCAAGTTCGCCCTCGCGCATTATCGCGGCCATATGTCCGAGATCTCGCGCAAGCTCGGCATCGGCCGCTCGACGCTGTACCGCAAGCTCAAGGATTACGGGCTGATCGAGGGCGAGGGCGACGCAGCAGGGGCCGACGCCGCCTGACAGGCGGACATGCACAATTTGCTCTGGAGCCGAGAGGGGCCGGCTTCGGGGAGAATGGGCGCCGCTGTTGCAGGGCGGCACTAGTCGAAGCAGGGCGGCTCACGCAGTTATCGGCGTGCATCCGCAGGGATCCGGGGAATCAGCATGCGCCTTCGCCGTCTGGCGGAATCAGCTTCCGCCGCCGTTCTGGGCCTCGCATTGGGCGTCGCCACCGCCCTCGCGCAAGGCGCGGGGAACGAGGCCGCGACGCTCGATCTGCCGCCGCCGGAAGCACCGGCCCTGCGCATCCTGGCCGGTGACGCCACACCGCCGCAGCTCGACATTCCCGCCCCACCCGAAATGGTGCTCGATCTGCGCTCGCCTGGCGCCGACGACGAGCCGGAATTTGCCGCCCCGCATGACGGGCCCGGCATGACCACCGGGGCGATCTCGGTGACGCCGCAGCCGGATGGCGATGACGCCTTCCTCGGCATCACCGTGCCCGAACTGCCGCCGGTCGATCCTTCGCTGCTGGCCCGTCCCGTGCCCGAAGGCGAACCGCAGCTCGCGCGCCCGACCGAGCCGCTGATCGCTCCGCCCGCCCTGCCCGAGGTGGTGGTCACGCTGCCGACCGGCCTCGAGCTTTCGGCCCGTATCGCCGCGCGCACCGAGGAGGCCCTGTCGGTCC
>JAEXUU010000084.1 GCA_023452965.1 Pseudomonadota bacterium
CCCTCGAAGCGCTCCCGCTGCGCTGGCGCGAAGAGCTGACTGAGCCGCTCGTCGATCTCGTGGCGATAGTGCCGGCGCGTCGCCTCGTCGCGAATCAGGCCGAGCGGCTCCTTCAGCCGGCGCTCGAAGGCGGCGCGGCGCTCGGGCGTGTCGAGCTGGCTCGCCTCGAACTCGCGGCTCCACAGCATGTCGACGAAGGGCTTGGCCGCGCCGACCACCTCCCCGATCGCCTGCTTGCCACCGGAGCGCGCGAGGTCGTCGGGGTCCTGTCCTTCCGGCAGCAGGGCGAAGGCCAGCGACTTGCCGGGCTCCAGCATCGGCAGCGCGAGGTCGATTGCCCGGCTCGCCGCCTTGCGCCCGGCCTTGTCGCCGTCGAGGCAGATCACCGGCTCGCCCGACATCCGCCCGCGCAGGGAGAGCTGATCCTCGGTCAAAGCCGTGCCGAGCGGCGCCACCACCTGCGGGAAGCCGGCGAGCGTCATGGCGATGACGTCGACATAGCCCTCGACGACGATGACCTGGCCGGTGTCGTGCGCCGCTTTCCGGGCATTGTGATGGTTGAACAGCAGCGCGCCCTTATGGAAGAGCGGGGTTTCCGGCGAGTTCAGGTACTTGGCCGAGACCTCGGCGCTCATCGCCCGGCCGCCGAAGGCGATGACCCGGCCGCGCGCATCGTGGATCGGGAACATGATCCGGTCGCGGAAACGGTCATAGGGCACGGCGATCTCATCGCCATGGACCAGCAGCCCTGCCTCGATCATCAGCTCGGCACCGACCCCCTTGCCGGCGAGATGATCACGCAGTGCGAAACGGTCGGGCGGCGCATAACCGATGCGGAAGAGCTGGCGCGCCTTGCCCTCGAGCCCGCGCCCGGCGAGGTAACGCCGCGCGAGGCCGCCGCGTTCGGTCTGCAATTCGGCCTCGAAGAACTGGGCCGCGAGTTCCACCACCTCGTGCAGGCCCTTGCGACGCTCCTCCTGCGCCTGCGACTCGAAGGAGACCTTCGGCAGCGCGACACCGGCTTCCGAGGCCAGCTTCTCGACCGCCTCCGGGAAGGAAAGCCCTTCCGTCTCCATCACGAACTTGAAGATGTCACCGTTTTTGCCGGAGGAGAAATCGAAGAACGAGCCCTTCTGTCGTTGACGAAGAAGGACGGCGTCTTCTCGGCGTTGAAGGGCGAGAGCCCCTTCCATTCGCGCCCCGCCTTGGCGAGGCGCACGCGCTTGCCCACGACCGCCGAGACCGGCAGCCGCGCCTTGATCTCCTCAAGGACGGAGGGCGGGAACTTCATGGCTTCCTATGTGGCGATACGGACGATGAAAGCCCGCCCCGGAGCAAAACACGAGGGGCTTATCGCCTATATCCACAGCCACCGCCCGAAGGCGACAGCAGCCCCCGCATCAGGGCTGCTTGATCCGGAGCGAAGGATGCCCTGTCCGGTCGCTCGACGTTCAGCCGCCGAGCATGCCCTTCACCAGCGGCGAGACCTTGCCGAAATCCATCTGGCCGGCATAGGCGGCGCGCAGCGCGCCGATCACCTTGCCCATGTCCTTGACGCCGGCGGCGCCGGTCTCGGCGATCGCCTTCTCGATCGCCGCCTTGACCTCGGCCTCGCCCATCTGCTGCGGCAGATAGGCGCTGATCACCGAAACCTCGGCACGCTCGCCATCGGCGAGCTCGGGGCGGCCATTGGCGTCGTAGATCGCGATCGATTCCTGGCGCTGCTTGATCATCTTCTGCAGCATGGCGAGAATCTCGTCGGCCGAGATCTCACCCTTCCCGGCGCCGCGCGCCTCGATGTCCTTGTCCTTGAGCGCCGACTGGATCAGGCGGATGGTCGAGACCTTGCCCTTCTCGCCCGCCTTCATCGCGGTCTTCAGGTCGGCGGAGAATTGCTCGCGCAGGGTGGACATGACTTGCCTTATCCTCGTCTCATTCATTGACGGCACGGGGGCGGCTCTTTAAGGCTCGCGCTCCAGACCGGCGGCACCATACGGGGCCCTGCCTTCACTGCCGCGCTTCCGAGCGGCCTGGACGAGACATAGACATGACCGTTGACGAAGGGAACCCCGCCGCGGCGGGCTGGAGCGAGCCGCGCGCGACCGCGGTTCTGGTGCTGGCGGACGGGACCGTGCTCGAAGGCTTCGGCCTCGGAGCGATCGGCCAGGCGCCGGGCGAGGTCTGCTTCACCACTGCGATGACCGGCTATCAGGAGATCCTGACCGATCCGTCCTATGCCGGCCAGATCATCACCTTCACCTTCCCTCATATCGGCAATGTCGGCGTCAATGACGACGACACCGAGACGGTGAATGCCGCCGCTTCCTCGGGCGTGCGCGGCGTCGTTCTCCATGCGGCGATCACCGAGCCCTCGAACTGGCGCGCCGGCAGGCATTTCGACGCCTGGCTCAAGGCCCGCAACATCGTCGGCATCTGCGGCGTCGACACCCGCGCCCTGACCGCGCTGATCCGCGACAAGGGCATGCCCAACGCCATCATCGCCCATGATCCCAACGGCGCCTTCGACCTCGACGCCCTGAAGCGCGAAGCCGCCGCCCTGCCCGACATGGCCGGCCTCGACCTCGTCCCCCTCGTCGCCTCGACGCAGCGCTTCGACTGGGACGAGACGCCCTGGCAGTGGCCGCGCGGCTACGGCAAGCGCGAGGCCGCCGCACACCGCGTCGTCGCCATCGACTACGGCGTCAAGCGCAACATCCTGCGCCTGCTCGCCAAGGCCGGCTGCGACGTCCAGGTCGTGCCGTCGACCGCCACGACCCAGCAGATCCTCGATCTCGCCCCCGATGGCGTCTTTCTCTCGAACGGCCCGGGCGACCCGGCGGCGACCGGCGAATATGCCGTGCCGGTGATCCGCGACCTGCTGGAGCGCAAGATTCCGACCTTCGGCATCTGCCTCGGCCATCAGATGCTGGCGCTCGCCATTGGCGGCCAGACCCTGAAAATGAAGCAGGGCCATCACGGCGCCAACCATCCGGTTCAGGACAAGACCACCGGCAAGGTCGAGATCGTCTCGATGAA
>JAEXUU010000085.1 GCA_023452965.1 Pseudomonadota bacterium
AGGGCGGGCTGCTGATCGGCAAGTCGGCGCTGGCCGAGGCGGCCTCGGTCAGCACGGCGGTGATCGATTCCCTCGTCGCTGCCGGCACCTTCTGCGTCGAGGCGCTGCCGCAGGAGGCGATCGCGGCGCGGCCCGATCCCGAGCACGCCAGGCCGCTGCTCTCGGAGCGGCAGCAGGAGGTGGCGCAGAAGCTCGCCGCCCTGGTCAGCTCCAAATCCTACAATGTCGCACTGCTGGAAGGCGTTACCGGCTCGGGCAAGACCGAGGTCTATTTCGAGGCCGTGGCGGAGGCGATCAGGCTCGGGCGCCAGAGCCTGATCCTGATGCCGGAGATCGCGCTGACCGCGCAGTTCATCGACCGTTTCGAGGCGCGTTTCGGCGTCCGGCCGGGTCTTTGGCATTCGGCGGTGAGCGGGCGTCGCCGCGAGCGGCTGCAGGCGGCGATCGCCAAGGGGGAGGCGCTGGTCGTGGCGGGGGCGCGCTCGGCGCTGTTCCTGCCCTATCGCGATCTCGGGCTGATCGTCGTCGATGAGGAGCACGAGGCCGCCTACAAGCAGGAGGACGGCGTCGCCTATCACGCCCGCGACATCGCGGTGGTGCGCGGCAAGATCGAGAGCGCGCCGGTGGTGCTGGCCTCGGCGACGCCCTCGCTGGAGACCCGCATCAATGCCGAGCGCGGGCGCTATCTCCACCTCAAGCTGCCGGAGCGCTTCGGCGGACGGCAATTGCCGGCGCTTGGCCTGGTCGATCTGCGCCGGGACAAGCCCGAGCGCGGGCGCTGGATCTCCGGCGCGCTGATCAAGGCGGTCGAGGCCAATCTCGAGGCCAAGGAGCAGTCGCTGCTCTTCCTCAACCGGCGCGGCTATGCGCCGCTGACGCACTGCCGCGACTGCGGCCATCGCTTCCAGTGCAAGAACTGCTAGGCCTGGCTGGTCGACCACCGTTTCCGCCGCGCGCTGGTCTGCCATCATTGCGGCCATGTCGAGCGCCGCCCGCACGAATGCCCGGCCTGCCACAAGCCGGAGACGCTGACCGCCTGCGGCCCGGGCGTCGAGCGGCTGGCGGAGGAGGTTGCGACCCTGTTCCCGCAGGCGCGCGCGATCGTGCTGTCGAGCGACTTTCCGGGCGGCACCGAGCGCTTGAAGCAGGAGCTGATGGCGGTCGCCGAAGGCGAGTTCGACATCGTCATCGGCACCCAGCTCGTCGCCAAGGGCCATAACTTCCCGGGGATGACGCTGGTCGGCGTGATCGATGCCGATCTCGGCCTGACCTCGGGCGATCCGCGCGCCGCCGAGCGCACCTTCCAGGTGCTGCGGCAGGTCACCGGCCGGGCCGGGCGCGGCGAGAAGCCGGGCCGGGCGCTGCTCCAGACCCACGACCCCAACCATCCCGTGCTGAAGGCGCTGATTTCGGGCGATCCCGAGCGGTTCTATGCGGCCGAGACGGCGGCTCGCGAAGCCGCCGGGCTGCCACCCTTCGGGCGCCTGGCGGCACTGATCGTCTCGGCCAATTCGCAGGGCGAGGCCGAGACGCATGCGCGGGCGCTCGCCCGCTGCGCCGAGGCCCCGGCCGGTGTTGCCGTGCTCGGCCCGGCCGAGGCGCCGCTCGCCATCCTGCGCGGCCGCCATCGCATGCGCCTGATCGTGCGCACGACGCGGGAGATCGATCTGCAGGGCTATCTGCGCGCCTGGCTGAAGCGGGCGCCGCGGCCGAAGGGCTCGGTCAGGGTCGCGGTCGATGTCGATCCGCAGAGCTTTCTGTGAGCACGGCGAAGCCTATTGGACGATGGCGTTGTAGGTGAGCCTGGAACAGCCCGTGCCGCGACGACTGGTCCCGCAAACATAGATCACATAGGTGTCCTTGCCGGTAAATCCCGGTTTCGGCTTGTAGAAGAACGAAAATTCTCCGGTTTGCGACAGGGTGCCGTTCGCGGGTCGGATCATGATCACGGTCTTCTGGATCGTAAGAAATCCGCTGACCCCGTAGACATGGCGGCAACCATTGCTGTCCGTGGTCGCCTCATAGGTGGCCCTGTCATTCTGCTCGACGTGGAAGCCGTAACCTCGTATCCGGCAGGCCGCCGCCATCGGCGAGGCGCTTACGAGCACCAGGAGCAAGGCCGTAAGATAGATCGACAGTCGTGACATGTCGTCATCCGCGCGTATCGGTCCATCTTAAGCCGCCCAATAATCGAGCGCGATCCGTAGCAACGAGGCGGCGTGGACGAACCGTCCGGGCCGCTGCGCGATAGGTAACGGTGGTCAATGCCGATCCGCAGAGCATGAGCGCTGCGGTGCTAGTGAACGGTGACGTTGTAGTTGAACCGCGCGCAGCCGGAACCTTTACCCCTCCTGCCGGTCCCACAGACATAGACAGCGAAATTATCTTTCCCGATGAAGTTCTCTTTTGGTGTATAGAAGAATGACGCAATTCCTGTCTGCGTCAATGTACCATTAGCAGGCGCTTTGGCGATGACAGGTTTCTCAAGTGTTACGCCAGATGTCGTGTAGCTGTATCGACAGCCATTTTTATCCATCAAGCTGTCGTAATCGAGCTTTGTATTTTCGACGATATGATATTGAGGGCCGACAGTCTGACAATTTACTCGCAGCATTTGGGCCGGCGCCGTGGCGCTCACAAGGCAAAATCCGGTGCTGACAACCAGAATTCTTAGCATCGCGACAGTTCCGATTTCTGCGGATACCCGGATCTCGATCGAATGCTGAGTCAAGCGGGGCGCTTGGCGTGTACCCGTAATTGCCCGTGTCGCGGCGAGTTACATCCCCGAGCGTTCACGCTTTGTGGCGGGCAGAAGCGGTCGCAAGGCCCGCATAGGCGCGGGGGCGCCGTCGACCCCGGAGAGTTTCCAGCGAGCGTCGGCGCACTTATCGAACGGTGACGTTATAGGTGATCCGCGAGCAGCCGGAGCCATGCATCGTCGTGCCGCAGATGTAGACCGCGAACGTGTCCTTTCCCTTGAAGCCGTTTCCCGGCTTGTAGAAGAACGAAAACTCGCCGGGTTGTGAAAGTTGTCCCTTCTTGGGCGCCTGAGCGATGACCGCCTTCTCGAATACTCTGGGCCTGCCATCGGACTGAGCCGAAATATAGCTGTATCGGCAGCCGTTTTCGTCCATCACGCTTTCATGGGTAACTTTGCTGTTCTGATGGAGGTAAAATGGTTCGCCTTGCGTCTGGCAATTGACCTTCTGCAGTTGGGCAAGCGCACTTCCGGCGCTCGCCAGCAGAAAAGCCGTCCCCAAAACCAATGCTCGCGGCATAGCGGCTAGCTCCGTTCGCAGCCCAAACTCGATCGCTGCCGCGACCCTGGTCAAGCGGGCCATTTGGTGGAGGGCGCGGAGATCATGGTTCGCTGTCGGCTTACGCGCCGCCATTCTCGTCCCGCGCGAGGCGGAGGGTCGGTGCTCCGGCCAGCGGTCGGCCGCCGCGCCCTTTCGATCGGCGTCGCCTGCATCAGGCGCTCCCGCGGGCCGTGTCGCCGGTCTCGTCGCGCGGTCGGCGCATGGGGCGCTTCCTTTGACCGCATCCAAAGCGTGCGCTACCCCGTCCCATCGGGTTGCGGCCCCCCGATCCCCATGCTAGTGCACCGCCGCAATCCAAGCGCGGCGCGCCCTGGCAACGGGCGGGTGTGCGCTTGATCATCGCAGCGTCGGGACCATGCACTCCACCTTCGTCAGAAGGTCGCCGGGGCGGTCCCTTGGAAGAGAGAGCGAAGCGTGGCCCAGGGCGGATCGCAGGAACAGTCCCCTGTCTCGGGTGTTGCCGGGCGCTATGCCACGGCTCTGTTCGAGCTGGCCACCGAGGCCAAGGCGGTCGATGCCGTCGCCGCCGATCTCGATTCGTTCAGCGCGATGATCGCCGAGAGCGCCGATCTGCAGCGGCTGATCGAGAGCCCCGCCTTCACCGCCCAGGACCAGGTTGCCGCCGTTAACGCGCTGCTCGCCAAGGCCGGGATCTCGGGCCTCGCCGCCAATTTCATCGGCCTCGTCGCCAGCAAGCGCCGCCTGTTCGCGCTGCCGGGCATGATCCGCGCCTATCGCGCCAAGGTCGCCGAGGCCAAGGGCATCGTCAGCGCCGAAGTGACGCTGGCCGAGGAGCCCTCCGCCGCCCAGCTCAAGGACATCACCGCGACCCTCAAGGAGGTCGCTGGCCAGGATGTCGCGCTTTCCGTGAAGATCGACCCGGCCATCATCGGCGGACTCGTCGTCAAGATGGGCTCGCGCATGGTCGATGCGTCCCTGAAAACCAAACTCAATTCAATTCGTC
>JAEXUU010000100.1 GCA_023452965.1 Pseudomonadota bacterium
TCGCCGCATCGGCGGCGGCGACCTCGGCGCGGAGATCGCCCCCCTCGGCGAAGAGCCACGCGCCCAGAGCCAGGAATTCGGCGCCGGTCTCGACCAGCGTGGGCACCGACTCGGCGTCGGGCGCATAGGCGATGCAGGGCGTCTCGAAGATCTCGGCCCACCAGGAGGCGCGCTCGACCACCGCCGGCAGCGGCGGAAGCGAGCCGTCCGGGCGTGGCTCGCCGAACATCACATAGTCGACCCCGGCCTCGCCGGCATCCATGGCGTCATGGCGCGAGCGCAGGCCGCCGACGCCGATGATCCGCTCCTGGCGCAGGCTGGAGCGCGCTTCGGCGATCGCCTCAATGCCCTCGGTGATATGGACGCCATCGGCGCCACCGCGGCTGGCGACCTGGGCCGAGGCCTCGACGACGAGCGCGACGTTCTGGGCCTGCACCGACGGAGCGAGCGCCTTGACGCGCTCGGTCAGGCTGCGCTCGTCGCCGGGCGCGAGCCGCAGCAGCACGGCTGCGACATCGCCGCCGGCGAAGGCCTGCATCAGGCGAAAGGAGATCGCGCCGGGGTCGAGGACCGGGGGCGTGACCAGCATCAGGCGGGTGCGGGGCGGTTGTGTGCTCATGATCGGCTGCGCAAACGGCCCGCGACGTGGTCCAATGTCAAGACCGCGAGGCCGGCAACGAGGCTCCAGAAGGCCGAGCCGACGCCGAAAAGCGACAGGCTCGAGGCGGCGACGGCGAAGGTGACGACCGCGGCGAAGCGCTCCTTGTCGCTGCCCATCGCCTGGCCGAGCGCGCCGGTAAGCGAGCCGACGAGGCCGAGCCCGGCGACGGCGACGATCAGCGCCTTCGGCATGGCGAGGATCAGTGCCAGCAGGAGGCCGGCGGTGGCGGCGATGGCGAGCCAGAACAGGGCGTACCAGATTCCGGCCTTCCAGCGCTCCTTCGGGTCGGGATGGGTGTCGGCGCCGGTGCAGATCGAGGCGCTGATCGCCGCCATGTTGACCATATGCGCGCCGGTCGGCGCGGTCAGGAACGACATCAGCCCGGTGACGAACAGGCAGGAGGCGGTCGGCGGGTGATAGCCGGAGGCGCGCAGCACCGCGAAGCCCGGCAGGTTCTGCGCGGCCATGGTGACGAGATAGAGCGGGATGCCGATGCCGAGGATCGCCGTCAGGTCGAGATGCGGGACGATCAGCTCGATATGGGTGAGCGCGACAGGGCCCGCCGGCAAGGTCGCGGTGCCCGTGGCGAAGGCGAGAGTGAGGCCTGCAGCCAGCGCCGCGATGACGCCGAGGAACGGGTTCCACAGCCGCGCCAGCAGGAAGACGACGAGCAGGGGCAGCACCAGCGCCGGCTGCAGGCGCATCTCGTCGAAGACGGCGACGACGAAGCGGAAGATCACGCCGGCGAGCATCGCCGCGGCAATGCTCATCGGGATGCGCTCGACCAGCGCGCCGAGCGGGCGGAAGGCGGCGGTCGCCATCATCAGCGCGGCTGCGGCAAGGAAGGCGCCGACGGCCGAGGCCATGTCGACGCCGCTCGCCGCCGCGATCAGCGCCGCGCCCGGCGTCGACCAGGCGCAGATGATCGGCATGCGGTGCCGCCAGGACAGGATCAGGCTGGCGAGCCCCTTGGCGATGGCGAGACCGGCGAGCCAGGAGACTGTCTGGCCGGGCGTCGCGCCGAGTGCCTGCGCCGCCGCCAACACCACCGCGACCGAGGCCGCATAGCCGACGAAGACCGCGACGAGGGCCGAGAAGAGCTGCGACATCGGCGGGCCCTTACGAATCCCAGGCTGTCGGCCAGGCCTGATCGAGCTCGGGACCGAGCCGGACCGCGGAGACGGATTTGGCGAGGCCGCTGACGTCGTCGGTCTCGACGGCGATGCCGGAGAGCGTGCCCTGGCCGAGCGCGGCCTCCAGCCTGGAGCCCGGCGTCTTCTGCAGGAAGCGGCGGATGGATTCGTCCTTCTGCATGCCGAGGATCGAATCATAATCGCCGCACATGCAGGCATCGGACTGATAGGCCGTGCCGCCCGGCAGGATGCGGGTGTCGGCGGTCGGGACATGAGTGTGGGTGCCGACGACGAGGCTGGCGCGGCCGTCGAGGAAATAGCCCATCGCCAGCTTCTCGCTGGTCGCCTCGGCATGGAAGTCGACCACGACCGCATCGGCGACGTCGCGCAGCGGGCAGGCGGACAGCTCGCGCTCGACCGCGGCGAAGGGATCGTCGAGCGGGTCCATGAACAGGCGGCCCATGACGTTGACGACGAGGACGCGGGCGCCATTCCTGGCCTCGACCACGGCGGCGCCGCGGCCGGGCGTGCCCGGCGGATAATTGGCCGGGCGGATCAGCCGGGGCTGGCGCTCGATGAAGACCAGCGCCTCGCGCTGGTCCCAGGAATGGTTGCCGAGGGTGATGACATCGGCCCCCGCGGCGAGGATCTCGTCGCAGATCGCCTCGGTGATGCCGAAGCCGCCGGCGGCGTTCTCGCCGTTGATGACGACGCAGTCGAGATTCCAGCGCTGGCGCAGGCCGGGGAGGCGATCCAGCACGGCCTGGCGGCCGGCGCGCCCGACGATGTCGCCGAGGAAGAGTAGACGCATTGTCGGGGTCTCTGTGGCAGCAGCGGTCGCTTTCAGTGCCGTGATTGCGTCGGCAAATCAACCGTGCAGCGGGTCAGGCGCAGCGTATGGTTTCGCTCTCGGTGACGATCCAGTCGAGGCTGCGGTCATGCGGCTCGTCCGGGACGGCCGGGATTTCCTGGGCGGCGTAGCCGATGCCGACCGTGGCGAGCGGGCGCAATTCCGCTATGGCGCGGTCGTAATAGCCCTTGCCGTAGCCGATGCGGAAACCGCGCCGGTCGAAAGCGGCGAGCGGCACGATCAGCACCGCCGGCTGGACCTCGGCTTCCGAGGGCTGAGGCACCAGCGTGCCGAAACCGCCGGGAACGATCGGCTCCCAGGGCGCCCAGCGCCGAAAATGCATGCGCCCGTCGACGATCGCCGGCAGGCAGAGCGGCAGGCCGCGTTCATGCAGTACTTCGAGGATCGGGCGCGGATCGGCCTCGGAACGCATCGGCCAATAGGCCGAAACCGGGCCTTGCGAGAAGGTGGGCAGAGCCAGAACGCGCTCGGTGATCGCCTCGTCCCAGATCAGCCGGTCGTCGAGCTCGAGCGCGTCGCGCCGGGCCAGGGCC
>JAEXUU010000166.1 GCA_023452965.1 Pseudomonadota bacterium
GCCCATCATCGCCTCGATGCCCTCTTCGAGGGCCGATCTAATCTCGTTGGTGATGCGCTGGCGAGTCATATTTGCAACCAATTGCTGATTTGGTTGAGATCAATTGCATAGAGTCCTGCCTCAAAGTCAAGAAATTTTGTCGAATAAGCGATTGACACGCTCATAAAACGGCTATTCAAGTATATGCCAACAATCAGTTGCGAGCCAAATCGCAACCAAAAATGCAACCAATCCAACGGGGAACGGAGGTTGTCGCCATGGCAAACCGCAGCATGCTCGCCCTGGGCATGGCGCTGGTCGGACTGATCGCGCCGCAAATCGCATCCGCAGATTCGATCACAGTCGCCAATAACGGCGGCGCCGCCGGGGCCGGCTATCGCGAGGCCTATTACAAGCCCTTCACCGCGAAGACCGGGCACACGATCGTCGACGATCAGTTCAGCCAGGAGCTCGCGAAGATCCGCTCGCAGGTCGAGACGGGTAATCTCGTCTGGGACGTGGTCAGCGTGACGGCGATCAACGAGGCCACCGCCTGCGACGAAGGCCTGCTCGAGCGCATCGACTGGTCTAAGCACCTCGACCCGAAGGATTTCGCCGATGTCGGCGGCTTCGGCCAATGCGGCCTGCCCAACAATTTCGTCTCCGGCGGCCTCGTCTACGACTCGAAGCGCTACGAAGGCGGCGAAGCGCCGAAGAGCTGGGCCGATTTCTGGGATGTGAAGAAGTTTCCCGGCAAGCGGGGCCTGCTCTATCGCGCCGAGCAGACGCTGGAGGTCGCGCTCATGGCCGACGGCGTGCCCCCGGCCGACGTCATGAAGGTCCTCTCTGCACCCGGCGGCGTCGACCGTGCCTTCAAGAAGCTCGCGGAGCTCAAGCCGCACATCAAATGGTGGAAGAGCGGCGACGAATCCATGCAGGCCATCCTAACCGGCGAGGTCGTCATGACCTTCGCCTGGAACGGCCGGGTCGGCATGGCGAACCGCGCCAACAACCGCCAGCTCAAGATCGAGTTCGGCGCCGGCCACGTTTCCGGCAGCCAGATGATCGCGGTGATGAAGGGGACCAAGAAGAAGGACGTCGCGGTCGACTTCATCAAGCTCGCATCGTCGCCGGAGCCACAGGCGAACTTCGCGCGCGCCATCGACTATGCGCCGGTGAATGCCAAGGCCTACGCCTTCCTGACCGAAGCCGAGCGCGCGACGCTGCCCGCGGGGCACATGAAGCTGGCGTCGCTGCAGAGCGGGACGGTCTATCTCGACTTCTGGCTGAACAACGGCGACGCGCTGCTCCAGCGCTTCATCACCTTCGCCGCGCAATAGCACTCGGATCCAGGGAGACTACCGATGCGGCCGGTTCATGCTGCGATCGCGACCGCGATCGCCCTTACCTTCTCACAGGCGCAGGCGCTCGGCGCCGAAACGCTGACGATCGTCACCCAGGGCGGCCAGCCGGGCGATGTCCAGAAGAAGACGGTCTTCGAGCCCTTCACGGCCGAAACCGGAATCCAGATCAGGGTCGACACGTTCAATCAGGAGCTGGCGCGCCTGCGCACGCAGGTCGAGACGGGCAACCTCGTCTGGGACGCGGTGAGCCTCAACCCGATCAACGAGGTCGCCGGCTGCGAGGAAGGCCTGCTCGAAAAGATCGACTGGTCGAAGCACGCCAGGCCTGAAGCCTTCGAAGCCGTAGGCAGCTTCGGCGAATGCGGAGCGCCCTACCTCGCCTCGCCCGGCGCTCTCGTCATCGACTCCGACAAGCTGAAGGGGGACGCGGCTCCGAAGAGCTGGGCCGATTTCTGGAACGTCGCCAAGTTCCCCGGCAAGCGCTCGCTGATGTACCAGCCGGACCAGACGCTCGAGATCGCGCTCATGGCGGACGGCGTCGCGCCGTCCGATGTCGTCAACGTCCTCACGGGACCAGGTGGCGTCGACCGCGCTTTCAGGAAGCTCGCCGAGCTCAAGCCGCACATCAAATGGTGGAAGAGCGGTGACGAGTCGATGCAGCTCCTGCTCACCGGCGAGGTCTCGATGGGCTATGGCTGGCTCGGCCGCGTCAACGCCGCCAACAGCTCCAACAACCGCAAGCTGCGCATCGTCTGGGATGCCGGCTACACCAACGCCCTGATCTTCCTGGGCGTCATGAAGGGCTCGCCGCGCAAGGAGGCGACGATCCGCCTGATCGCCTACCAGCTTTCGGCGCCCGTCCAGGCCCGGCACATGGAGGCGCTCGGCAACCCACCGGCCAATGCCGACGCGAACCCGCTGCTCAGCGAGGCGCGCCGCGCCAGCCTGCCGGACCCGAAATCGCGCAACGGCATGATGCAGGCGGGCTCCCGCTACATCAACTTCTGGCTCGATAACGGCGACGCCATCCGTCAACGCTTTGCGACCTTCGTAGCTCAATGACAGTCATGGCATCGATGTCATCCCAATCTGTGCCGGTCGCGACTGTCGAGAGTTCGCGGCTGGCGGCTCAGGTGAGCGCTTCTGAGCGGAAGCATCTGATCAAGATGCTGGCGCTGCTTGCCCCGAGCGTGATCTTCACCGCCCTGTTCTTCGTGCTTCCGCTCGCACTCTTCATGTTCAGGAGTGTCGATAACCCCGAAATCCAGACCTACCTGCCGCGCACCGCCGAGGTCATGCGAAGCTGGTCGGGCAAGGGTGAGCCGGATGAAGCGGCCTTCGCGGCCATCGCGGCGGATCTGAATGCCATTCGCGGGCAGCCTTCGCTCGGGCTGATCGGGCGGCGGCTCAACTATGCCATGCCCGGCGCTCGCGGCCTTCTCACCAAGACGGCAAGGCGCATGCCGATCGCCGAAGGCGCGTCCGCGCGGGACGCGCTGATCGCGATCGACCCGCAATGGGCAGAGCCGGCCCTATGGGGCGTGCTGCACCAGCAATCCGGACGCCTGACGGACTTCTATCTCCTCACGGCGCTCGATCTCCAGAAATCCCCCGAGGGTGAGCTCCAACGCGTCGCGCCGGACCAGCGCATCTTCATCGACCTCTATGGCCGGACCCTGTCCGTGAGCCTGACCGTCACAGCCCTGTGCCTGCTCATCGGCTTTCCGGTCGCCGCCGTGATGGCGAGGGCCGGCAAGCGCGCGGCCAGCTGGATGCTGATGCTCGTCCTGGTGCCGTTCTGGACATCGCTGCTGGTGCGCAGCACCGCCTGGGTGATCCTTCTCCAGAACGAGGGCCTCGTGAACAAGACGCTGATGGCGCTCGGCATCATCAACTCGCCCCTGCCGCTGGTGTTCAACCGGGCGGGCGTGCTGATCGCCATGGTCCACGTCCTGCTGCCCTATGCGATCCTGCCGATCTACAGCGTGATGA
>JAEXUU010000208.1 GCA_023452965.1 Pseudomonadota bacterium
AAGTGCTGACCCTCGGCATTCCCGATGGTGATGGCGAGGTGGTGTTGATCGCTCCGGGGCTTCCGGTTCCGGATGGCGGCCGGCTGTATTGAGCGTCAGCCGGCGGCTGCTGCCGCTGGTCGCCAGAGCCCCGGCGCGAGCGGCGTCGGGGCCTGCTCCGGGGCTGACCAACGCAGCGGCAGCGCCGCGCGGCGCCTCCAGCCGCGCCGGCTGCGGAAGCGCCAGAGCCGCTGCGCTCCGGCGATTTCGGCAAGTTCTCGCCCGCCCCAGAGAATCTCGGTCTCGCCCTGGAGCTGGATGAGATCGCCGCTCGAAAAATCGATGAAGAGCAGGCTGGCGGCCGGTTCGAGCAGCAGGTTTCCGAGCGTGTTGAAGTAGCTGTTCCCGGCGAAGTCGGGAACGGTCAGGCAGTCGCCCTCTACGGCGACGAACCCCGGCCGGCCGCCGCGATGCGAGATGTCGACGCCGCCCGCTGCAGCGCTGGCGATGAACAAGGTGTCGGAGCGCAGGATCAAGTCGCGTGCCTCCGCGTCGAGGCCTGCGAACGCTTCCGCAGTGGCGGTGACGGCGGGAACCCGTGCCGGTTCGCGGCTCTGGATGTATTTGGCGCAGTTGCCGAAGCTCTCGCTGACCTCGACCGTCGGACCGGCATCGGCGAGCGCCTTGATCGTGCCATTGGCGCGGTTGCGCCGGCGCGTGCGGAAATCTAGCCCGAGCAGGCCGATCGGCGCCCCGGCCGCGAAGGCCGTCATGGCCGGGTCGTGCGGCGACGGCCGCGCGGCGATCGAAAGCTCCGTCGGCGACGGGCTGGTGACGAAGCCCGCTTCGCCGGTCAGCACGGTTGCGATCGGGTGGCCTGCCGTGTCGAGCCCGGCGGCGAAGATGTAGGGCAGCAGCCCGAAGAGCTCCCGGTGCTGGTCCGGCATGAAGCTGCGGATGCCGGCGCCGCGCGAGCTTTGCCCGGCAAGCGCCTGCGCCTTCAGCTCGCCTTGGTGAAAGGGCTGTCCGTCCATTGTGGTCAGCCCCTTGCCGGAATCGGCGAGCGCGGCATCGGCTTGAAGAAGGGCAGGGCTTCGACGCGGGCGAGCCAAGCGCCTATTGCGGGGAACCTATCGAGCGGAATGCCGCCCTCCGGCGCGTGCGCGACATAGGAATAGCAGGCGAGGTCGGCGAGCGTCGGATGTTCGGCAGCGAGGAAGCTTCGCTGCTGGAGATGATCCTCCATGAAGGCGAGGAGACGGTTCGCGATCCGCTCCGCCCGCACCGGTTCGTCGGGAAAGTTGAACTGGGCGATCATCCGCGCGGCGGCGGGCCCATGCATCACCTCGCCGGCCGCGATCGAGAGCCAGCGCTGCATCTGCGCCGCGGCCACGGGGGCTTCCGGCATCCAGGCGCTCTGCGGCGCATAGCGCCGGACCAGATAGACCATGATCGCATTGCTGTCGGCGAGAGTGAGGTCGCCATCCTGCAGGACCGGGATCTGGCCCAGCGGATTGAGGGCGCGAAAGGCCTCCGCCCGACGGATTTCCGCCGGCGCGGGCACGAAATCGAACTCCAGCCCGAGCGCGCGCAGGAGGAGTTCGACCCGGTGGGTGTGACCGGAGAGAGCGGTACCGTGCAGGACGATGCGGGAGCCGGACATGTGAACCTCGTTGTTGTCCGGCAAATCTGATTGTTTCGCGCAGCGGTCGAAAGACGGTATGGTCGCAAATCAGAATTCCATCAGGGGCAACGAAGCTGGACCGTCTCGACGAGCTTTCCATCTTCGTCGCGATCATCGACACCGGCAGTCTCGCTGGAGCGGCAAGACAGCTCCGGCGCTCCCGCCCGGCGGTGACGCGTGCGCTTGCCGCTCTCGAAAGGCGCGCGGGCGTCAGCCTGATCGCGCGCACCACCCGGCAATTGATGGCGACGGAAGCTGGCCGCGAGCTGGCGGCCTCGGCGCGGCGGATCCTGTCGGAGTATGATGTATCGCTGTCGGGCGTCGCCGGTGCGCCGGTGCGCGGGCTGCTGCGGATCACCGCGCCGCTGGCCTTCGGCCGGCGCCATGTCACGCCGATCGTCGCCGAATTCCTCGACCTCTATCCCGAGGTCCAGGTCGAGCTGACCCTGTCCGACCGCAATCTCGACCTGATCGAGGAGGGGCTCGATCTTGCGGTCCGGATCGGGGCGCTGCCGAGTTCGCGGCTGGTCGCCCGCAAGGTCGGCGAGGTCAGGCGGGTGCTGGTCGGCGCGCCGGATTATCTCGAACGCCGCGGTGTCCCGCAGCGCCCGTCAGATCTCGCAGGGCATGACACCATCGCCAGCATCGCCGCCGGCCAGACCCTGCTCTGGCGATTTGCCGGCAGTGGCCGCGATGCCGGCGTGACGATCACGCCGCGGCTGATCGTCAACGAAGTCGAGTCGGTGCTGATCGCGGCCCGTTCGGGGCGCGGCCTGGCGCGGGCGCTGTCCTATCAGGTCGCGCCAGATCTCGCGGAGGGCACGCTGGTCCGGCTGCTGCGCGAATGGGAGCCGCCGGCCGCGCCGGTTCAGCTCGTCGTGCCGGGCGGCCAGCATCTGGCGCCGAAGGTCCGCGCCTTTCTCGACCATGCGGCGGCGCGGCTGCAGCATTTGCCGGCGATCCGGCCGGAAGTCGGCGGCTGAAGCCGCTGCGGCTTTCAGAGCTGCTCGTTATGGGCCCTGGCCTCGTCGCGGATCCAGTTGCGAAACGCGGCGATCGCCGGCCGGTCTGCCGAAGCTTCCGGGCAGACCAGATAATATTGATGCGGGCTCCTGACCTGATGGGGAAAGGGGCGGACGAGACGGCCCGCATCCTGATAGTCGCCGATCAGGACGCTGGTCGCGAGTGCGACGCCCTGGCCCGAGGCGGCAGCCTGCAAGGCCAGGAAGGTATGGGAGAAGCGCGGGCCCAGGCTGGCATCGACATCGTCGACCCCGGCCAGAGCGAGCCAACGCGGCCAGGTGATGTAGTCGGGGATGCCTTCCGCCGCCTCGTGCAGCAAGGTGTGATGGCGAAGGTCGGACGGCTCGCGCAGGGGGCGCAGCGGGTCGTTGAGCAGCGCGGCGCTGCAGACCGGAAAGAAGTGCTCTTCCATCAGCAGGTCCGAGCGCAGGCCGGGATAGACGCCCTGGCCGAAGCGGATCGCGACGTCGACATCCTCGCGGCCGAAATCGGTGAGGTTCACCGAAATCGAGATCCGCACTTCGAGCTCGGGATGGCGCTCCTTCAGCGAGCCGAGCCTGGGGATCAGCCAGCTCAGGGCGAAGCTCGGCATGGTGCTGACCGTCAGAACGGTGGAGGCGTCGGGGCGCATCGCCTGCGCGGTGGCTTCGTTGAGCTGGTCGAGCAGGCCCGAGATCGCGGCGGCGTAGCGCTCGCCGAGGCCGGTCAGCGCCACGCCCTTGCTCGGCAGGCGGATGAAGAGCGGGCGCCGCAGCCAGCTCTCCAAGGCCCGGACCTGTTGGCCGATCGCGCTGGCGGTGACCGCCAGCTCCTCGCCAGCCCGCTCGAAGTTGAGATGCCGGGCCGCCGCCTCGAAGGCGCGCAGCGACGTCAGAGGCGGAAGCTGGCGACGGGACATTGGCTGGCCAAGTTCAGCTTGGGCGGAAGCCAAGAACTTCTCATTTGCTCTGTCAGCCTGCAAGGCGCAGATTCACAGGCATAATCTCCATGAGAGGAGGCCGCCATGCCGGCCAGGATCGCCACAGAAAATCTATCCCAGCTCGCCGAGAAGCACGCCGCCGCGGGCATTTCCGGCCTGCTGCTGCGCTTTGAGGACTGGCTCGCCATGCGGGCAAGCGCGCGGGCTCTCTACCGCATGGACGATCAGGCGCTTTCCGACCTCGCCTTGTCGCAAAGCGATGTCGAGCGGGTGAATCGGTCGGCGCGCAAGGCGCCCTGGCGGCAGTAAGCCGTTTCCAGCGCACAAGGACAACCAGCCCCGGGGAGCGTAGCTCGTCCCGGGGCTTAGGTGTATTCGCCGGAGAATCCGCTGCCTCAAACCGGCAGGCGCACCGTCGCGCGCAGGCCGCCGAGCGGCGATTCTCCCAGGATGATGTCGCCGCCATGCGAGCGGGCGATGTCGCGGGCGATGGCGAGGCCGAGACCGGTACCGCCGCCATCGACATTGCGGGCCTCGTCCAGGCGGAAGAACGGCTTGAACACGTCCTCACGGAGTTCCGGCGCGATGCCCGGCCCGTCATCGTCGACCATGACGATGAGGTAGCGCGCATCATGCGTGGCGCGGATGGCGATGCGGTCGCCGAAACGGGCCGCGTTGGACACCAGATTGGTCAGTAGCCGGCGGACGGCATCGGGGCGAACGACGACGAGCGGGTCGCCGACGACCGTGAGCTCGGTCTGGTGGCCCTGGCGCTCGGCATCGGCCTTGAGATGTTCCAGCAGCGAGCGGATGTCGGTCTCGACCGGCGATTCGCCGGCATCGCCGCGCGCGAAGGCGAGGTAATCCTCGAGCATGCGGCTCATCTCGTCGACATCCTTCTCGATCGCCTCCAGGTCGGGCGATCTTTCAAGCAGCGCGAGGGAGAGCTTGAAGCGGGTCAGGATGGTGCGCAGATCGTGGCTGACGCCGTTCAGCATCATGGTGCGCTCGCCGATCGAGCGGTCGACGCGGCGCTTCATTTCGATGAAGGCATTGCCGGCGCGGCGAACCTCGCGTGCACCGCGCGGGCGGAAATCGGCGTCGCGCCCCTTGCCGAAGGCTTCGGCCGCGTCGGCGAGCCGCAGGATCGGCCGGATCTGGTTGCGCAGGAACAGCACCGCGATGGTCAACAGGATCAGCGAGGTGCCCGTCATCCAGAGCAGGAAGATGTGGCTGTTCGAGGCATAGGCCTGGCTGCGCCGGGTCAGGACCCGCATCACGTCCTTGCCGAGCTTGAT
>JAEXUU010000227.1 GCA_023452965.1 Pseudomonadota bacterium
CCCCCCGCCCCCCGGGCGCCCCCCGACGCTCCGCTGCGCTACGGCCGGGGCGACGAGGCTCGCCCCGAGCAGATTCGGAAGTGACTAGAGCGTACGCAGCGTCTTCAGGGAGGCCGCGACGCTGTTCTGGTAATGCGCGACGTCGACGCCCTGCGCGATCACCGAATAGCCGAGCTCGCGCACCCTTTTCGACCAGCCGAGATCGCCGGCCATCAGCCCGGCCGCCTTGCCATGCGCCCGGGCGCTGCGCCCGACATGGCCGAGCGCCGCCTCGAAATCGGGATGGTCGAACTGGCCGGGAATGCCCATGAAGTTCGAAAGGTCGAAATGGCCGACCCAGAGCACGTCGATTCCCGGCACCGCCGCGATCGCCTCGGCATTCTCGACACCCTGCGGGCTTTCGATCTGCGCGATGATCACCGTGCGGGCGGCAGCCCTCGCGATCTTGTCGATCGGCGAGCCCGGCAGATAGTCGTCATGCGCCACCCCGAAAGCGGCGCCGCGATGCCCGTTCGGCGGGTAATGCGCGCAGGAGGCGATCAGCCGGGCCTGCTCCTCGGTGTTGACCATCGGGACCATGACGCCATGTGCGCCGACATCGAGCGCCCGGGCGATCAGGCTGTATTCGGTGGTCGGCACCCTGACGATCGGCGCGATCGAAAGCCCCCGGCAGCCAGCGCAGAGCATGCGCATCGTCTCGAAGCTGGTGGCGGCATGCTCCATGTCGAGCAGGATGAACTCCGCGCCGGCGGCCGCCGCGATCGCCGGCAGACCCGGCACGAAGAATTCGAGGGCCATCGTCCCCGCCACCAGCTCGCCCGACTGGATCCGCACCTTCAGCCCGCTTGCTCCGCTCATCCGATTCCTCCCCTTGCACTGGAACGCGCCCATCTGTGCGCATCCAGCGCCCGGCCTCGCAATGCCATGGCGGACAGGGGACGCCTGCCGTGGGCGCAAGGTGCGATTCGCCGCGCGGCGACGGCTCCCGGCCAGTTCAGCTGTAGGAATGGGGAATCACGATCAGGCTGGTGCGGACGGCGGGGGTCGAACCCGCACACCATCTCTGGCGAGGCATTTTAAGTGCCTTGCGTCTACCAGTTTCGCCACGTCCGCGCCGGGACACGGTTAGCCTTCCGCGCGCCCGGCTACAAGGGCGAGCGCTACATGCTTACGCTTGGAACTGCTTCGTCATCCCGGACAAGCGGCGAAGCCGCGCCGATCCGGGATCCATTCCGGAGCCTTGCCGAAAGAGGTTCCGGAATGGATCCCGGGTCTCCCTGCGGTCGCCCGGGATGACAGCACTTGTGGGTGTCGTTGGCGAACATCACCGGCGTCAGCGCCGGCGGCTCGGCTTGTACCATTCGACCCCGGCGGGATCGACATAGAGCCCGGGTGCGACATCGGAGCCGATCTTCTTCTCCTCCATCGGCACGCGCACCGTGTCGTCGCGGTCGCCGCGGCGGATATAGGGGCCGCTCGCCTGCGCGTGGCCGCGCGAGCCATCGCCGCCGCCGCCGATGACACTGCGCCGCCCGGCGACCTTGTCGTCGAGCGCCGCGACCTGCCGGGCCGAGAAGGCGATTTTCGCCGAGCCCTCGACGATCGGCAGCGCCTTGCTGGCAGCCCCCTCGCCGCTGACGCGGATGCCGACGAAGCGCGGCACATAGGTCGCCCCGCCGCCGCCGCGCGCCAGCGCGTCCCAGCCGCCGGTGGTCGAGACCTGGGCGCCGCAGCGCTTATGGGCCCGCTCGCAGGCGGCGCGCGAGGCATAGCGCGGCGCCTTCTGCTCGAATTCGGCGCGGGCATTGCGGTAGGCGTGCTCGCACTGCTCGGCCGAAAGCTTGCCGGCCTCGATGCATTCGTCGCGCCGGACATAGGTCTGGCCGGTCGCCTGGGCGGCGAGATCGGCCGGCGAAAGCGCCAGCCCGAACGCGAACAGCGAGGCCATCCTGATCATGGCGGCGGGAAGGAACAGCAGCATGGCCCCTCTGAGATCATGCGATTGTGGCGTTACAGCAGCGGCCGCATCGTGATCGCGAGCTCGCGCGTCGCGCCATAATCGATCTTGCCGTTGCCGAGCACCGGGATGGCGCGGGTGACGAGCAGCGCCTTCGGCATCCACAATTCCGGGAAGCCCTGGAGCTTCGCCTCGTCCTGCAGCGCCTTCTTGTCGCCGTCCGGCTTTTCGGTGACGAGCACGAGCTGCTCGCCCTTACGCAGATCCGGCAAGGCGACGACGACGTGGTTGAAGCCCGGCCACAGGCCCGAAATCATCGATTCGACCGCCGCCAGCGAGACCATCTCGCCGCCGAGCTTGGCGAAGCGGCGCGCCCTGCCCCGGATGCTGACGAAGCCGTCCTCGATCGCGACGATGTCGCCGGTATCGTGCCAGCCGCCCTCGGGCGGGGCGAGCGTGCCGGGGCTGTCGGCGTTGAGATAGCCCAGCATGACATTGGGCCCCTTCACCATCAATCGCCCGCCCTCCTGGATGCCCTCGACCGGCTCCAGCTTCGCGGTGATGCCGGGCAGGAGCCGCCCGACCGTGCCTTCGCGCATCGCGCTCGGCGTGTTGACCGCCAGCACCGGCGCGCATTCGGTGCAGCCATAGCCTTCGAGGATGGTGGTGCCATAGGGCTGCCACAGCGCCCGCGTCTCCGGCTTCACGCGCTCCGCGCCGGCGACGACATAGCGCACGCTCTTGAGGTCGCCCTCGCCCGCGGCACGGGCATAGCCTTGCAGGAAAGTGTCGGTCGCGAGCAGGAAGGTCGCGCCGGTCTCGGCGATCAGCCGCGGCACCTGCTTGTAGTGCAGCGGGCTCGGATAGAGCACGACCTTCATTCCGTGCAGCAGCGGCACCAGCATCCCGGCCGTCAGCCCGAAGGAATGGAATGCCGGCAGCGGGTTCATGAAGATGTCGCGCTCGGAGATCGCGCCCTGCGCGTGCTGGAAGACCTGCCGCGCATTGGAGACCAGATTGGCATGGCTCAGCACCACGCCCTTGGGCTTGCCCTCGGTGCCGGAGGTGAAGAGCACGACCGCCGGATCGTCCGGGCCGGCGGCGTAGCGCCGGTGGATCAGGCCGGGCACGAGCGCGGCAAGCGCGCCGAGCGCCTTGTCGAGGCTGGTCAGCTCCTTGCGGACATCCTCGAGATAGATCACCCGCCGACCCTGGCCGATCGCCTCGATCGCCTCGTCGAGCTTGGCCTGGTCGATAAAGCGCCGTGAGGTGACGATGGTCGAGAGCGGCGCGACCTCGCAGGCTGCCTTCAGGTTCTTGGTGCCGGCGGTAAAGTTCAGCAGCGCCGGGACCCGGCCAAAGGCCGATAGGCCGAACAGGGTGACGGCCATGCCCTGCATGTTCGGCAGGAGGAGGCCGACCTTCTCGCCGGCTTGCGTCTGCGCCGCGAGCTTGCGGCCGAGGACGAAGGCGCCAAGCACCAGGCGGCCGAAGCTGATCGGCTGGCGCTCGGGATCTTCGAGCGCGATCTTTGCCCTGCCATGGCGTGCGACGGCGGCGAGCAGGGCCGAGAACAGCGTGGTCCGCGCCCCTTCAACGTCGAAGGGCTGCGCCCCGAATTCCGTAGCCGCCATGCCTCGTCCTGCTCCAGGCTCCGTTTCCGGGTGCCGCCACCCTAGGGCGGGATGGCTTGAGAGGGAACGGCGCAGGCGCCGGTCAGCGCATCGGCGGGGCGTAGAGCACGCCGCCCATGTTCCAGAGCTGGTTCAGCCCGCGCGGAATGCCGAGCGGCGAATTCACCCCGAGGTTGCGCTCGTAGATCTCGGAATAGTTGCCGGTCGCCTTCACCGCGCGGATCGCCCAGGCGTCATCGAGGCCGAGCGACTTGCCGAAGCCGCCCTCCGCCCCGGTGAGGCGGCGCACATCGGGCTTGGTCGAGGCGGTCGCCTGGTCGGCATTGGCCGAGGAGACGCCGAGCTCCTCGGCGTTGACCAGCGCGAAGTTCACCCATTTGACGATGGTGAACCACGGGAAATCGTCGGAGCGCGTCACCGGGCCGAGCGGCTCCTTCGAGATCACGTCGGGCAGGATCACCGCATCGCCCGGCTTCGACAGCTTGAGCCGTTCGGCATAGAGCGCCGACTGGTCGCGGGTCAGCACATTGCACTGGCCGGACTGGAAGGCGGCGAGCGCCTCGGCGGCGCTCGGGAAGGCCTTCTCCTCGATATCCATCGAGTTGGCGCGGAAGAAGTCGCCGAGATTGAGCTGCGTCGTCGTCCCCGCCTCGACGCAGACCTTGGCCTTGTCGAGCGAAAGCGCGCCGTCGACGCCGAGCGAGCGTGCCACCAGGAAGCCCTGCCCGTCATGATAGGTCACGCCGGCGAAGGCGAGGCCGAGCTCGGCCTCACGGCCGAGCGTCCAGGTCGAATTGCGCGAGAGCAGGTCGACCTTGCCGGCTTTCAGCGCCTCGAAGCGCTCGCCGGCCGAGCGCGGCGTGAAGTTGACCTTGCCGGCATCGCCGAGCACGGCCGCGGCGACCGCCCGGCAGAAATCGACGTCGAACCCGGCCCAGCGGCCCTGCGCGTCCTTCTCGGAGAAGCCGCGCAGCCCCTCGCTGACGCCGCATTCCAGCGTGCCGCGCTGCTTCACCTTGTCGAGCGTGCCGGCAGCGGCCGGCAGCGTGACGAGGCTCGCTGCGAGCACGGCGAGCGCCGCTGGCTGGAGACGAATTCGGAACGCGCCTGGCATGGGAACCGCTCTCCTGATTGATGAATGGCGTCCGGCCCTAAGGGCCGGTCAGATCGTGGCCTTGTGGCGGACCACGACCTTGGTCCCGAGTGGAACGCGCGAATAAAGGTCGATGATGTCGCCATTGGCGAGCCGGAAGCACCCCGACGAGATCGACTGGCCGATGGTCTCCGGCTGGTTGGTGCCGTGGACGCGGAACACAGTCGAGCCGAGATAGAGCGCGCGCGCGCCCATCGGATTGCCCGGACCGCCGGCCATGAAGCGCGGCAGATAGGGCTGGCGCTGCAGCCTCTCCGGCGGCGGGCGCCAGTCCGGCCACTCCGCCTTGCGGCTGACCTGGACGAGGCCCGACCACTGGAAGCCCTCGCGGCCGACACCGATGCCGTAGCGCAGGGCCCGGTTGTTGGGCTGCACGACATAGAGGAAGCGCTCGGCGCTGTGAATCACCACCGTGCCCGGCGCCTCGTTAGAGCGGAAGAACACCATCTGCCGGGCATAGGGCCCTTCGGTGATGGTGACCTCCTCGGTCGAGACCCGGCCCGGCGCGTCGCCGCTATCCATCGTCTCGGCCGGGGGCGTCATGCCCTTGCCCTGCGCCTGGACGGCAGCCGGAAAGGCCAGCGCCAGCAGCAGTGCCGCGGCGCTGAGGCCGCCGAGAATCCGTGTCGTACCGGGCTTTTTCATACAGGGCCTAGCCTCGCTGGTTTCAGGCGCCGCAGCGGACGTAGATGAAGGTGCCGTAGCGGCGGTTCGCATCGGGATCGACGAAGCGCATGGTCAGCATCGTATCGGTCGCCGACAGGATCTCGCGGTCCTGCGGGTCGCCGGCCGGCGCCTCGAAGCCGAGGAAGTTCCGGCCGCCCGGCCCGCCCTTCAGCCGCAGTTCATAGGGCTTCGGGTCGTCGGCGACATGCATCATCACGCCGTCGGTCGGCCCCTTGGAGATGGTGTAGGGCTGGGAGCAGCCGGCCTTGGCCTGTGCCTCGGTGCGCTTGCGGTCCTTCTCGGTATGGAAGGAGGCGATGCCCCAGCGGCCGATCAGCCGCTCGCGCGGAATGGTGGCAGGCCCCGCGGCGCCCGCAGCGGCAATGCCGGTGCCCGGCCCTTCGCTCGTCGAGCCGCAGCCCGCGAGCAGCAGCGCAGCCCCGAACAGGCAGGCGCCCGTCGCTGCCCTGCGTCTGAGCGCCCTCACATGAGTTGCAGCGCAATCCCCGTCTTCCGACAGGCACGCCTCCGCCACTGGGTATGACGACGCTCTGCGCATGCTTGATCCCCCCGCTCCGCCCTATCATGGTCTCGGCTTTCCGCCGCGGTCAACGGTCGGTTCGGCCCCGAAGCTTTCGCCGGGCCGAATGAGCGCCTCCACGCTGCCGCCGCATGGTCCGTTCTCCGCCTCCGCCCTGGCGAACGGCGCATGGCGGCGATGCATCGTCCGGCGCGTCCCGGAAATTAACCGAGAAATCGCCAAAAACCCGAATAAAACCAATCTCTTCAGGGAACGAAACGCACACCCCCGCGAAGATTGCCAACAAGCGATTCAGCACTTGCCGATTTGCACGTTGAGATCGCCCTGCCCGCTCGCTATCTCCTGATGCTCAGAGCTGGGAAACGCCGCCTTGTCCGCCGATCGCAACCGCCTCACCGCCCTCATCGCCCTCGCCGCGGCCTCCCTGACCAGTGCCGCTCCGGCGCAGGCGAACTTCCTCGAAACCCTGTTCGGCATCGCGCCGCGGCAGGTCGTGGCGCCGGTGCCCGAACGCGAGCCGCTGCACATGACCGTGCGCCCGCGGGCTCAGAGGGACGGCAAGCCCGGCATCGCGGCCAAGGATACGCCGCCGACACCGCGCGTCGCGCCGATGGAATATGCCAGCGACCCGTTCTGGTATCTCACGGACCCGACGCTGAAGAAGGGCGACATCATCGTGCTCGATGGCCGCGTCGTCGTCTTCAACGGCGGCGAGCGCAGCTACAGCAGCTTCCTCTCGCTCAAGGACAGCCGGCTGCTCTCCGAACGCTCCAAGAAGCAGCTCAAGCACATGGTCTCGACGCCGCTGGACACCCACACGATCTGGGAGCCGGCCGAGATCATGAAGAGCAACGGAGCCATGACGACGGTCGAGGTCTCCGAGAGCGCGCGCTGAACCGCGCAGACCTCACTCAGGCCGGAACGTAGCTCAGCCTGATCACATCTTCGCCAACGGGCTCGCTGGCCACGAG
>JAEXUU010000239.1 GCA_023452965.1 Pseudomonadota bacterium
AGATAGGCCCGCATATAGGGATCGGTGTCGCGCGCGCCGCTCTTCGGCCAGGTGGTCCAGGCGCCGATCTGCGCCCGGCCGACGATGGGCCGCTCAGCCACGGCGTAATGTGCCGATGCCAGCCCCAGCCCGGCGCCGAGCGCGATCACATAGGCGAGTTCGAGGACGCGCATGATGCGGAGGGAGGCTCCCTTCGACGGGTTGGGGCGACGCGCCGAGTCTAGAGCGCCGGCTGGCGCGGAAGAAGCGCAATCTGCCGAGGCCGGCACGGCTCAGCGGAAGCGCGTCAGGCTCGGCCCGGCCGGCAATTCGCCGATGCCGGCCTGGACCGACGTCCGGGCCGCCCGCGGCGCCTCGACCGCCTTGAACATCGCCCCGACCGACGACAGCACCTCGAAGGATTTGCGCGGCATGTGGCCGGCATTGGCGCCGGCGCTCGGCTGCGCCGGGCCGCTGTTCTTCGCCACGGTCGCCTTGTCTGCCGTCGGCGGCGCGACGCCCGGGATCGGCTTGATCTCGATGCCCTGATGGGCGAACGCCATGATCTCCTTCCAGACCATCGCCGGCAGCGAGCCGCCGGTCATGTTGTTGGTCTCAGAGGAATCGTCGTTGCCGAACCAGACGGCGCCGACGAGATTGCCGGTGTAGCCGACATACCAGGCGTCCTTGTAGCCATTGGTCGTGCCGGTCTTGCCGGCGCTGATCACGCCGTCGAGCGCCGCGCGCCGCCCGGTACCGGCGGTCGGCACGGTCGAGAGCATCTGGTTCATCTCCTGCGCCACCTGTGCGCTCAGCACCTGGGCCGGGGGCGGCTCGTCGCGGTCGTGGCGGTAGATCTCGTCGCCGAGCGAATTGCGGATCTCGAAGGCGGCATAAGGCTTGGCCCGCTTGCCGCCATTGGCGAAGACCGAGAACGCGGCCGCCTGGTCGATCACGGTGACCTCGGCGGCGCCGATCGGCAGCGAGACCGTGTCGGTCAGCGGCGTCGTCAGGCCCATGGCACGGGCGGTCTCGACGATCTTGTTGCGGCCGATGCGCGCCGCGCGCGCCTCATGCGTCTCGCCGGTCGCCCGGCCGATCGCGATCGACATCTGCACCCGGATCGTGTTGATCGACTTGGCGAGCGCGACCGTCAGCGGCATTGAGCCGGAATAGGAACGCCCGTAATTGTTAGGGCACCAATTGCCGATGCAGACCGGCCGGTCGGTGACGATCGTGGTCGGCTTGTAGAGACCGGCGCTCATCGCCGCGGCGTAGACATAGGGTTTGAACGAGGAGCCGGGCTGGCGCAGGCTGGAGGTCGCGCGATTGAACTGGCTGGCGCCATAGTCGCGCCCGCCGACGATGGCCCGCACGGCGCCGTCCGGGTCCATGATCACCGTGGCGGCCTGCCGAGCCCGGTAGGCCTGGCCGTGCTGGCGCAGGATGCTCTCCACCGCCTCGTCGGCGCGCTTCTGGATCGCCGGATCGTGCGGGGTCTTTACGGTCAGCACCCGCTCGGGACCGATCTTGCCGTCCTCGGCGAGCTTGCGCACCTCGTCGAAGGCCCAGTCGAGATAGTAGTCGGGGCTGGCGTCGCGGCGCCGGTCGATCGGCTTGGCCGGGTTGCGCCGGGCGGAATCGATCTGCCCGGCCGTCATGAAGCCGGCATCGACCATCGCGCCGAGCACGTCGTTGGCGCGGGCGCGCGCCGCCGGCAAATTGACATGGGGGGCGAATTTGGTCGGCGCCTTGAAGAGGCCGGCGAGCATGGCGGCCTCGGCGACCGTGACGTCCTTGGCCGATTTGCCGAAATAGTACTCCGCCGCGGCCGCGACGCCGAAGGTTCCGCCGCCCATATAGGGGCGGTCGAGATAGAGCTTCAGGATCTCGTTCTTGGTCAGCCGGTATTCGAGCCAGATCGAGAGGAAGGCTTCCTTGATCTTGCGGTCGAGCGAGCGCTCATTGCTGAGGAAGAGGTTCTTGGCGAGCTGCTGGGTGATCGACGAGCCGCCCTGCACGACGCCCGAAGCGCGCGCATTGACGGTGAGCGCCCGGAAGGTGCCGAAGATGTCGATGCCGAAATGGTCGTAGAAGCGCCGGTCCTCGGTGGCGAGCACCGCCTTGATCAGATGGTCCGGCAGTTCTTCCAGCTTCAGCGAGTCGTCGTGCCTTGCGCCGCGATGGCCGCTCTCGGAGCCGTAGCGGTCAAGGAAAGTGACTGCGAAGACCTGGTTTTTCAGCGCATCCTCACGGCCCTCGCGAAAGGCCGGGATCGCGAGCAGGAGCATGACGATCGAGCCGGCGATGCCGACATTCAGCCCCTCGCTGACGAGTTCGGTGGCGAGGCGCTTCGGCCCGCTGACGGTGAGGCGGTCGGTGGCGCTGCGGATGCGCTCGTAGAGCTCGCCCGCGCGCCGGCCGGCGGCATAGAGCGAGTCGTCGAGCCATGAGTCTGCGGCCAGCGCCGAGCGCTTCAGGCGGGTCGTCCAGCGCGCCTTCCTGAACTCGATCACGGACCGGGCCACCTTCAGAATGCCGCAGGTCAGGCCCGCGGCGTCCCTGGACCAGGTGCGGATGCCCGGCCCAGCTTACCGAGATAAGCCTTGCCGGCCCCTGACGGAAGAGGCTTGCGCGGCCTGTGGTCACCAGCAGGTTTCAGGCCAGCGCGCGCGTCTCGTTTCGGTACAGAATTGACCCGCCTATCGTGCCATTTCCGGCGCTTCAGGCCTTCGTCGCCACCAGCGCGAAACGGGTCGAGGAAACCAGCCGCAAGGCGTCGTGCAGGGCGGCACTGCGCTGCTGTGCCCGCACCACCTGCCGGTAGTCGGCTGGCTCGATCCGGGCGAAGCCGGCCTCGCGCAGCATGGCGCCGAGGCGCTCATAGCTCAGCCCGTCGCGGAAGAAGAAGCGCCGGGTGATCGAGTCGAAGGCCTCCCGGTCGGTCGTATGGGCGGCGCCGCCGCTGCGCTCGCGCAGCCAGGTCGCGCTGCGGTTGATCAGGTTCTGGAGCCAGGAGCGGTTGATCCAGTCGCCGTCGATCACCAGGAGCTTGCCGCCGGGGCGCAGCACCCTGAACCATTCGGCGAAGGCAGCTTCAGGATCGGTCAGGGTCCAGACCAGATGCCGCGTCACCAACGCGTCATAGCTCTCGTCGTCGTCGAGCAGGCGTTCGGCGTCGCCGGCCAGAATCTTCGCTTTGTCGCCATGCTTGGCGCGGGCACGGGCGAGCATGTCCTCGGAGAAGTCGATCGCCGTCACCTTGTGGCCGAGCGAGAGCAGGCTCCGGGTGATCTCGCCGGTGCCGCAGGCGAGGTCGAGCACTTCTAGCGGGGCTGAGCCGAAGGCCTGGCGCAGCAGGCGCTGGAAGGCGGCGAGCTCGGCATCCGACTTGATCGCATGGCCGACCTGCTGGTCGAAGGTCTGAGCGCGGCTCGACCAGTAGGCGCGGATCTCTTCCTTCAGCGAGTAGTTGGCGCCGGGGCTGGAAGCGTTGGTGTCTGGCATCGGCTTGCGTCGCTTGGAACGGTTGGCAGACGTGAAAGCATGGACCTCAGAGGGCGGCAAGCTCCGGCCTTGCCCGCTGGCTCGCCTTGCGGGCCGATCCCTGGACCACGACGAAGGGCGCTTCGCCATCGCCGGTCTCGACCCGGGCGACGACACCATAGACCT
>JAEXUU010000260.1 GCA_023452965.1 Pseudomonadota bacterium
CTGCATGTCCGTCACTTCTTCAGGGCGCTCGTCGATGAGCAGAACGATCAGGTAGCATTCCGGATGATTGCTGGTGATCGATTGCGCGATATTCTGGAGCAGAACGGTCTTACCCGTGCGCGGCGGCGCGACGATCAGCGCGCGCTGGCCCTTGCCGATCGGCGCGACGATGTCGATGACGCGCGGCGAGAAATCCTTCTTGGTCGGATCCTGCACCTCGAGCCGCAGCCGCTCGTCGGGATAGAGCGGTGTCAGGTTGTCGAAATGGATCTTGTGCCGGATCTTCTCGGGATCCTCGAAATTGATCGTGTTGACCTTGAGCAGGGCGAAATAGCGCTCGCCATCCTTGGGTCCGCGGATCGGGCCTTCGACGGTGTCGCCGGTGCGCAGGCCGAATTTCCGGATCTGCGAGGGCGAGACATAGATGTCGTCCGGGCCCGGCAGGTAGTTCGAATCGGAGGAACGCAGGAAGCCGAAGCCGTCCTGCAGGACCTCGACGACACCTTCGCCCAAGATCTCGGTGTCGCGCGCCGCGAGCTGCTTCAGGATAGCGAACATCAGCTCCTGCTTGCGCATCGTGCTCGCATTCTCGACCTCCATGCCTTCGGCGAAGGCAAGCAGTTCAGTCGGCGATTTGACCTTGAGTTCGTGGAGTTTGATTTCCCGCATGGGGCACCTGGGTCTGGGTGTTAACGGCCCGGGCGGGGAGCCTCGGGCGGAGGCAGAGGAGGGAATCGACGGGATGGGGCCGGTGGCCCGCATGTCGGAATGTCGTGGTCGCCTGCGGGAGCAGCCGTGGCACGAGCCGTCGACGAGAGGAAGGACGCAAACAGGAAGCGCAACTTCTGATAGCTGCTTTCCCAGCGTCGCTCAAGCGGGAAACCGCGAGCGTGGTTCAGAACGGCTTGACGATGACCAGGATGACGATCGCCGCCATGATCACGGCCGGGACCTCGTTCAGGATCCGGTAGAAGCGGGCCGACTTGTCGTTGCGGTCCTCGGCAAAGGCGCGGACCCGGCCGACGAGATAGCCATGGATGCCAGACAGCACCAGAGCGAGCAGAATCTTGCCGTGCAGCCAGCCGCCCTTGAAGGCGAAGCCGCTCCAGGCGAGGTAGAGGCCGAGAATCCAGGCCAGGGTCATCGACGGGTTGATGATGCCCTTCAGCAGCCGCCGTTCCATGATCTTGAACGTCTCGGACTGGATCGAGCCGACCTGCGCCTCCGCATGGTAGACCATCAGGCGGGGCAGATAGAGCATGCCCGCCATCCAGGCGATGATCGCCATCACATGGAAGGCCTTGATCCACTCATAGCTCACGGCGGCTAATCCTTAAGAACGAACCAGCTTCACCAGCTGCTCGACATGAGCGACCGGGGTCTGCGGCTGGATGCCATGACCGAGATTGAAGATAAAGGCCCGCTCCGACATCGCCTCGCGGATCGCCGCAACATCATGTCGCAGCGCCTCGCCGCCGGCGATCAGCGCCAGCGGGTCGAGATTGCCCTGCAGCGTCACCTCCGGATTGAGCGTCGCGGCGGCCCAGCGCGGATCGACGCCCCAGTCGAGGCCGATGCCGTCGGCGCCGCTGCATTGCGCCAGCCCTTCCAGCCGCGGGCCGGCACCGCGCGCGAACAGGATCACCTTGGCCTGCGGATGCTTCGCCTTCACGCCGGCGACGATCCGGCGCAGCGGCGCGAAGGAGAGCTTCTCGATCAGGCTCGGCGGCAGGGCGCTGGCAAAGCTCTCGAAGACCTGCACGACCTGGGCGCCGGCATCGATCTGGCGGTTGAGATAAATGATCGAAGCCTCGACCAGTCGCTCGATCAGCCGATCGAGGAAGACCGGGTCGCTATAGGCCACGAGCCTGGCCGGCGCCTGGTCGGGGGTTCCCTTGCCGGCGAGCATATAGCTCGCCACCGTCCAGGGGGCGCCGCAGAAGCCGATCAGCGCCGTCTCGGCGGGCAGAGCCGCCCGGACGCGCTCGACGGTCTCGAACACCGGCGCAAGCCGTTCCAGATTGAGCTCCTCGTCAAGCCTTGCAAGGTCGCCGGCATCGGCGAGGGCTTCCAGCTTCGGACCCTCGCCCTCGGCGAACCAGACCTTCTGGCCGAGCGCATGCGGCACGACGAGAATGTCCGAGAACAGGATCGCGGCGTCGAAGCCGAAGCGCCGGATCGGCTGCAAGGTCACTTCGGTGGCGAAGGCCGGATTGTAGCAGAGGTCGAGGAAGCCGCCGGCCTTTGCCCTGACCTCGCGATACTCCGGCAGATAGCGTCCGGCCTGGCGCATCAGCCAGAGCGGAGGAATCGCCGTCTTTTCGCCAGAGAGTGCGCGCAGGAAAAGGGAGGTGGTCATCGTGCTCGCTTGCCCTCGGCGGCGGTCCACCGACCGGCCTTAAGAGAATCTTTAAATTTAGAGAGTCTTTTGTTTTGACTCTTGGGACCCCGGACATAGCCCGGCACAATCCCATCCACAACCGATCCACAGCCTGTCCGGGCTCGGGTTCGGAGGTGCGAAGCTGTCCGGCCATCCGTTAAGAGCTTCTTAACGAATTGGAATCGGCGCTGGCGTGCGCTGCGATGCCACGCCTGGAAATGATTCACGTGAAACATCCGCCTCCTGTCCACACAGGCATGCCTGTTGAGCGATCAAGGGGTTATCCCGGGCTCGTCCGGAGGCTCTGCGAAGAGCCTGACTTGTCCCCAGCCTTCCCCAGGGCTGATTCGCCGGTCTTCGCCGTCCGCGGGCGATTCCAATTGCCGGCTTCGCGCGCTAGACCAGAAGTCTCAGGGGGCCTGACGAGGCTGGGAGCAGTCGTGCCGCGCAATTATTTTCACCTGCACCTGGTCTCCGACGCGACCGGCGAAACCCTGATCGCGGTGAGTCGGGCCGCCGCGGCGCAATACGAGGCTGTATCGGCGATCGAGCACGTCTATCCGCTTGTCCGCTCCGAGAACCAGCTTTCGCGTGTGCTCGCCGAGATCGAGTCCTCACCCGGCGTCGTGCTCTATACCCTGGTCGAACCGGAATGGGCCGAACGCCTCGAAAGCTTCTGCCGGGAGATTGGCTGCCCCTGTCTCTCGGTGCTGCAGCCCGTGCTCTCGTTGTTCCAGTCGTATCTCGGCCAGGCCTCTGCGACCCGTCCCGGCGCGCAGCACGTCCTCAACGCCGAATATTTCCGCCGCATCGATGCGATGAACTACACGCTGATGCATGATGACGGGCAGCTCGGCGGCGATCTCGAAAGCGCCGATGTCATCCTGGTCGGCATCAGCCGGACCTCGAAGACGCCGACCAGCATCTATCTCGCCAATCGCGGCATCAAGACCGCCAATGTCCCGCTGGTGCCGCATGTACCGCTGCCTCCGGAGCTGGAGCGTCTCAAGAAGCCTTTGATCGTCGGCCTCGTCGCCAGCGCCGAGCGCATCATCCAGATTCGCCAGAACCGTCTGCTCTCGATGCGGGCGGACGACGAGACGCCCTATGTCGATCCAGATGCGGTCGCCGACGAGATCGCCCAGTCGCGCAAGCTCTGCGCCCGGAGGGGCTGGCCGGTGATCGACGTCACCCGTCGTTCGATCGAGGAAACCGCGGCGGCGATCCTCGACCTGCTGCGCGACCATCGCTTGAAGTTCATCGCGACGTGAGCGCTTCCGCCTCCTTCTGGCGTGGCGACACGGCCCTGGTCCTGGCGTCCGGCAGTGCGACCCGGCGCAGCATGCTGGAGAATGCGGGCCTGCCGGTCGACGCCATCCGGCCCGAAGTCGACGAGCGTGCCGTCGAGACGGACTTCCTTGCCGGGGGAGGCGAAGCGTCCGGTGTCGCCGCGACGCTCGCCGCCGCCAAGGCTCTTGTTGTCTCGCAGGACATGCCGGGTCGTTGGGTGCTCGGCGCCGACCAGACCCTGACCTGCGAAGGCATCGCCTTCCACAAGCCGGTCGACGAGAATGCCGCTCTGCTGCAGATCGCCGCGCTGTCCGGCAAGCGCCATGAGCTCACCTCCGCCTTCGCATTGGCTCGCGACGGTGTCGTCGTCCGCAACGGAAGCCGGCAGGTCGGTATGCTCATGCGCGAGCTCGATGCCGGCTTCATCGAGCGCTATGTCGCCGAGGCCGGCCCGGCGGCGACCGCGAGCGTCGGCGGCTATCAGATCGAAGGCCTCGGCGCGCAATTGTTCAGCGGCATCGACGGCGACCATTTCACCATTCTCGGCCTGCCCCTGCGCGACTTGCTCGCGGCTTTGCGCGAACTCGAGCTTCTTGCCTGAACCAACGGCTTCGACCCATGACACGCTGCTTCATCATCGGCCATCCCGTCGCCCATTCGCGCTCGCCCATGATCCATGGCCATTGGCTCGCCGAGCATGGCCTGGGCGGCAGCTATGAGCGCGTCGACGTGCCGCCGGGCGAGGTCGCTGCCTTCCTCGACCGCATCCGTTCGGGAGAATTCGCCGGCGGCAATGTCACCGTGCCGAACAAGGAAGCGGTGCTGCCGCTGCTCGACCATGTCAGCGAAACCGCGCGGCGCATGGGCGCCGTCAATACGATCTGGATGGAGGACGGCAAGCTCCATGGCGACAATACCGACGCCTTCGGCTTCCTCGCCCATCTCGATGATCGCGTGCCCGGCTGGGACAGCAGGGTCGGGACGGCGCTGATCCTCGGTGCCGGCGGTGCGGCCCGTGCCGTCGTCCATGGTCTTGCCGAGCGCGGCGTCGGCCGCATCGTCCTGGTCAATCGCAGTCCGGCGCGGGCGCAGGAGCTCGCCGCCGAGTTTGGCGCGAACGTCGAGGCGCGCGGCTGGGGCGAGGCTGACGGGCTGGTCGCGGTGAGCGATCTCATCGTCAACACCACCTCGCTCGGCATGCAGGGCCAGCCGCCGCTCGAACTTGATCTAGCCGGCCTGAGGCCGGGAACGATCGTCGATGACATCGTCTACGTGCCGCTGGAGACCGCCTTGCTCGCCGGGGCGCGGGCGCGCGGCGGCCTGCCTGTCGACGGGCTCGGCATGCTATTGCATCAGGCGATCCCCGGCTTCGAGCGCTGGTTCGGCGTGCGCCCGCAGGTGACGCCGGCACTGCGGGCCCGGCTCGAAGCCGACATCCCGGCGGCTTAGCGGAGGCGGAGCATGACCTTCCTGCTCGGACTGACCGGCTCGCTCGGCATGGGCAAGTCGACGACCTCGGAGATGTTCCGTGCCGAGGGGGTGCCGGTCTACGACGCCGATCAGGCCGTACACCGACTCTATTCCGGTGCCGCCGCTTCCGAGATCGAGGCAGCCTTTCCCGGGGTCGTCGTCGATGGCGTGGTCGACCGGACGAAGCTCTCCGCCGCGGTGCTTGGCCGCCCCGAAGCGCTGACCAAGCTCGAGGCGATCATTCATCCGCTGGTCCGGGGCGAAGAGCAGGCCTTCCTGGCGCAGTGCCGCAAGGATGGGGCGGACGTTGCCGTCCTCGACATACCCTTGCTGTTCGAGACCGGCGGCGAGGGCCGCTGCGACGCCGTCGTCGTCATCACCGCTCCGGTTGAGGTCCAGCGTGCCCGGGTGCTCGCCCGACCCGGCATCACAGAGGAAAAATTCGAGGCGATCCTCGCCCGGCAGATGCCCGATACCGAGAAGCGGCGGCGCGCCCACTTCCTTGTGGACACCTCGCGCGGCCTTCTGGCGGCGCGGCGGCAGGTCCATTCTATCCTCGTGGCGTTGGCCGGCCGTCCCGGCCGCGGCGAGCGGAGAGGCTGAACGTGCGCGAGATCGTTCTCGATACCGAGACCACCGGCGTCGAGCCGCTGAAGGGCGACCGCATCGTCGAGATCGGCTGCGTCGAGCTGGTCAATCACTGCCCGACCGGCCGCAACTATCACATCTACATCAATCCCGAGCGGGACATGCCGGAAGGCGCCTTCAGGGTGCACGGGCTGTCCGAGGCCTTCCTCTCCGACAAGCCGGTCTTCGCCACCATCGCCGGCGAGTTCGCCGCCTTCATCGCGGACGCCAAGCTGGTCATCCACAACGCCGCCTTCGACGTCGGCTTCATCAACATGGAGTTCGGCCGGCTCGGCCTGCCGCCGATCGTTCCGGCGCTGGTGGTCGACACGCTCGCCATGGCGCGGCGCAAGCATCCCGGCGCCAGCAACAGCCTCGATGCGCTCTGCTCGCGCTATGGCATCGACAACAGCCGCCGCACCAAGCATGGCGCGCTGCTCGACTCCGAGATCCTGGCCGAGGTCTATATCGAGCTGATCGGCGGCAAGCAGACCAGCCTCGGCCTCGGTTCGGAACTGGCCGGAAGGCCGGGCGCCGGCCTTGCTGCCGCGATCGAGCGGCCGGTCCGGCTTCGTCCTTTGGCGCCGCGGCACTCGGACGAGGAGCGCGCGGCGCA
>JAEXUU010000284.1 GCA_023452965.1 Pseudomonadota bacterium
GCATCACCTATACCAAGGCCGCCGCCGCCAACATGTCGAACCGGCTGTTCCGGGCGCTGTCGGAATGGGCCGTCGCAGATGACGAGACGCTACGTGCAATCCTTGCGAAGCTGACCGGGCAGACGCCCGGCGCCGCCGGCCTCGCCCGGGCGCGGCGGCTGTTCGCCCAGGCGCTGGAGACGCCGGGCGGGCTCAAGATCGAGACCATCCACGCCTTCTGCACCCGCGTTCTGCAGAGCGCGCCCTTCGAGGCGAACGTGCCGGCGCGCTTCGAGGTCGCCGACGATCTCGCCCAGGACGAGCTGATGCGCGATGCCAGGCGCGATCTGCTCGCGACCGCCGCCGCCGACCCCGACGGGCCGCAGGCGCGGGCGCTGCGTTTCATGGCGCGCGAGGCGGCGCAGGATAGTTTCGACCAGATCATGCGCGAGGCGCTGCACCAGCGCGCGCTGTTCAATGACAGCCTCGGCCGGGCGCGCAGCCCGGAGGAGATGGAAGCCGGCATCGCCGCCTTCCTCGGCATCGCGACGGAGCTGACGCCGGAGATAGTTCAGCAGCGCTTCGGGGCCGAGCTCGCCAGCATCGGCGGCATCTCGGCGCTGATCGACAGCTTCGATGCCGGCAGCGCAACGCGGCAGAAGGCGGCGGCCGCACTGCGTCTCGCGCTCTCGACGGAAGCCGGGATCGACCCGGTCGCCGCCTGCCGCGCCGGCATCCTGACCCTCGAAGGCACGGTCAGCCAGCATGTCCGCGGCAAGGGCAACAGCGCCTTGCCGGCCCATCTGGACGAGGCGCTCGATACCGTCGCCGGCTGCCTGCTCCGGGCGATCGAACAGCTCAACGCCATCGCCGTGCGCGAGCGCAGCAATGCGCTTGCCGTGCTGGTGACCCATATCCTCGCCGCCTATCAGCGGCTGAAGGCGCAGCGCTCCCTGCTCGATTATGACGACCTGATCGGCAAGACGCGCTCGCTGCTCGACCGGGTCGATCCGGCCTGGGCGCTCTACAAGCTCGATGCCGGCATCGACCATATCCTGCTCGACGAGGCGCAGGACACCAGCGAGGCGCAATGGGCGATCCTGCGCCGCCTCGCCGAGGAGTTTTCCGCCGGCGAGGGCGCACGCGATCAGGCGCGGCCGCGGACCGTCTTCGTCGTCGGCGACGAGAAGCAGTCGATCTACGGCTTCCAGGGCGCGGCGCCGCGGCATTTCGGCGAGGAGCGCGCCAGACTGGGCAAGCGCCTGGACGCTGCCGGCCAGCGCTTCGCGCCGATCAGCCTCAACACCTCCTTCCGCTCGGCGCCGGACATCATGCAGGCGGTCGACGCCGTCTTCGCACCGCAGGCGCATTGGCGCGGCCTCGTCTTCGACGGCGGCGCCGGGCCGGAACGGCACGACACGGTCAGGCAGGCGGCGATCGGCGCGGTCGATCTCTGGCCGATCTCCGCCGACGATGCCGGCGACAAGCCCGACGCCTGGACGACTCCGGTCGACGCGCCCGAGCGCCGCTCCGGGCTGGTCAAGCTCGCCGCGCGCATCGCCGAGGTGCTGAAGCGCTGGAAAGAGGCCGGCCATGACGATCTCGGCCGGCCGTTCAAGCCGGGCGACGTGATGATCCTGCTGCGCCAGCGCGGGGCGCTGTTCGAGGCGATCGTCAAGGCGCTGAAGGATGCCGGCGTGCCCGTCGCCGGGCGCGACCGGCTGACGCTCGCCGAGCACCCCGCCATCGAGGACCTGGTCGCGCTCGGCCGCGCCATCCTGCTGCCGCAGGACGCCCTTTCGCTGGCGATCACGCTGAAGACGCCGCTGTTCGGGCTGGGCGACGACGACCTCTTGCGCTTCGCGCCGGAGCGGAAAGGCTCGCTGCGCGAGGCGCTGCGCCAGGCGGCCGAGAGCGAGCCGCGCTATGCCGCTGTCGAGGCAAGGCTGACCGAACTCGCCGAGGATGCCGGGCGCAACGGCCCGTTCCGCTTCTTCGCCGGGCTGCTCGGCCCCGGCGGCGGGCGCAATCTGGCGCTCGCACGGCTCGGGCCGGAGGCGGGCGACGCGCTCGACGCCTTCCTCAGCGCCGCGCTCGACCATGAGCGTCGCTACGGGCCCTCGCTCGCCGGCTTCCTGCACCATGTCGGGGCGGTCGCGACGCAGGTGAAGCGCGATCTCTCGGCCAGCGCCGGCGAGGTCCGGGTAATGACGGTGCACGGTTCGAAGGGGCTGGAGGCGCCGGTCGTCATCCTCGCCGATCTCGGCGTCGCGCCGGGCGAGCGGCGCCTGCCGAAACTGATCGGCGTCGAGACGCCGGGCGGCGTGCCGGTGCCGATCTGGGCACCGGCCAGGGCCGGCGATTCCAGCGCGACCCGCGGCGCCAAGGACGAGATCGTCGCCCAGATGATCGAGGAGCATCACCGCCTGCTCTATGTCGCGATGACGCGGGCCGAGGAGCGGCTGATCCTGTGCGGCGTGCAGGCCAAGGGCGAGGCGCCGGAGAGCTCCTGGTACGCCATGGCCGAACTCGGGC
>JAEXUU010000312.1 GCA_023452965.1 Pseudomonadota bacterium
TTCCCGCCAACGAGGCGTCCAACGACGCTGCCGGCGGCTTCACCATCAGCGACCTCGCCCGCGATTTCGGCGTAACCCTGCGCACGCTGCGCTTCTATGAATCGCGTGGCCTGCTCTCGCCGGCCCGCTCCGGCATGACCCGGATCTATTCCGGTCGCGATCGCGCCCGCCTCGCTTTGATTCTCAAGGGCAAGCAGCTCGGCTTCACCCTCGTCGAGATTCGCGCCATGCTCGCCAATGAAGAGAGCAAGGGCAGCGAGGGCGAGGAGAAGTCGGCCTCCGTCGGCGGCCTGCAGCTCACCCGCACCCAGATCGCCGAGCAGCTCGAGCTGCTGCGCACCCAGCGCACCGAGATCGAGGCTGCGATCGCCGAGCTCGAAGGCACGCTCGCCCGCCTCGGCGCCTGATCTGTTGATCTGCGGCCTTTGGCCGCCAGCCATCGTTGCGACGCCTCGGACCCCCAGGGTCCGGGGCGTTTTTCGTTTGCCGGTCGTGTGAAGCTGGATAGCCTGCGCCGTGCGAGCTAGCCTTCGGCCTAAAAATCCCGGGCTCCCCCTTGGCAAGGGACGGCATAATAGTTTATATATGAACTATCTCGGGGCGCCGCCGCCATCTTGAGCCGGCAGGCCGCCTCGCCAGAATGCGACCATCTTGCAGGGAGGATGCGATGCCGGTCTACAAGGCCCCCGTTGAGGACACGCTGTTCCTCCTGAACGATGTCTTCCAGTTCGAGCGCTACAACAACCTGCCGGGCTTCGCCGACGCGACGCCGGATCTCGTCGAGGCCGTGCTCGGCGAGGGCGCCAAGCTCTGCGAGGAAGTGCTCCAGCCGCTCAACCATTCCGGCGACCAGGAAGGCTGCAAGCGCAACGCCGATGGTTCGGTGACGACGCCGAAGGGCTTCAAGGAGGCCTACCGCGCCTATTCCGAGGGTGGCTGGATCGGTCTCGCCATGGATCCGGAATATGGCGGGCAGGGCCTGCCCTACACGCTCGGCGCGGTGATGAACGAGTACGCCTCGGCCGCCAACATGGCATTCGCCATGTATCCTGGCCTGACCATGGGCGCGATCGCGGCGCTCTATGTCCATGGCTCCGACGAGCAGAAGCGCACCTATCTGCCGAAGATGATCGAGGGCGCCTGGTCGGGCACGATGAACCTGACCGAACCGCATTGCGGCACCGATCTCGGCCTGATCAAGACCAAGGCCGTGCCGAACGGCGACGGGTCCTATGCCATCACCGGCACCAAGATCTTCATCTCGGCCGGCGAGCAGGACATCACCGAGAACATCATCCACCTCGTGCTCGCCCGGATCGAGGGCGCGCCGGCTGGCGTCAAGGGCATCTCGCTCTTCGTCGTGCCGCGCAATGCGATCGGCGCGGACGGCAAGGTCGGGGAGAACAACAAGGTCTCCTGCGGCTCGATCGAGCACAAGATGGGCATCCACGCGAATTCGACCTGCGTGATGAACTATGACGGCGCGCAGGGCTGGCTGATCGGCACCGAGAACAAGGGCCTCAACGCCATGTTCGTGATGATGAACGAGGCCCGCCTCGGCGTCGCGATCCAGGGCATGGCCCAGTCCGAGGTCGCCTACCAGAATGCCGTCGCCTACGCCAAGGACCGCCTGCAGGGCCGCTCCCTGACCGGCGCCAAGAATCCCGACAAGGCCGCCGATCCGATCATCGTCCATCCGGACGTCCGCCGCACGCTGATGTCGATCAAGGCCTTCAACGAGGCCGCTCGCGCCTTCGTGCTCTGGAACGCGATCAAGTCCGACGTCGCCCACCGCTCGACCGACGCCGCCGAGCGCCAGGCGGCCGACGACCAACTCGGCCTGATGACCCCGGTGCTCAAGGGCGTGCTCACCGATATCGGCTTCGACAATGCCGTGAAGGCCCAGCAGATGTATGGCGGCCACGGCTACATCGCCGAGCACGGCATGGAGCAGTTCGTGCGGGATGCCCGCATCGCCATGATCTATGAAGGCGCCAACGGCGTTCAGGCCATGGACCTCGTCGGCCGCAAGCTCGGCCGCGACGGAGGCCGCGCCATCATGGCCTTCTTCAACGAGGGCGGCGCCTTCGTGAAGGAGAACGAGGGCGACGAGGCGCTGAAGCCGCTGCTCGCCCCGCTTGCGGCCTCGCTCGGCCATCTTCAGCAGGCGACGATGTGGTTCATGAACAACGCGCTCGCCAAGCCGGACAATGCCGGCGCCGGCGCGCATGACTACATGCACCTGCTCGGCCTGGTCTGCCTCGGCTATATGTGGGCGAAGATGGCCAAGGTCGCGCAGGACAAGCTCAAGGCCGGCGCCAATGGCCAGGCCGAGCGCATGAACGCCAAGCTCGTCACCGCCCGCTTCTTCATGGAGCGCGCGCTGCCGGAGACCGCGGCGCACCTCGCCCGCATCACTTCCGGCTCCGACGCCACAATGGCGCTGGGCGCCGAGCAGTTCTAGCGCTCAGGACGAGACCGCCTTTCATGGCTCGACCCAACTTACATCTGTCTACCGAGTTCGGTGCCGTTATCGTCGGTCCGAATGAGGGCGATATCGTCGAGGTCATGGAAACCTTAAGGCCGGGCGAAGGGCCCGCCTTCGCAATTCTGGCGGAGGAGCCGGATTATGGCGACTATGTCCAGGCCGCTGGCGGTCCAGACCCGGAAACAGGCCAGCCTCGCTACTGCGTAGAAAGACGCCGATACGAGCGCGATGATCACGGGGCTATCGTGAGCCCGGATAGGTATGACCATTTTGCTGCGTGCATCCTCGATGAAGAAAGGCCTGTTGGAAGGACCTACATCACGACCAACGGATTTCAGGTCAATGTGATGACAGACGAAGTCCTGCTGCTCGAGGATGCGATCGACGTATTCAAACAGTTCGTCGAAAGCCGTGATCTGCCAAGCCAGTTCACGTGGAGATCGAACCGCGCAGACGTCGACCGGATCGGAGAGATAGGTCGACAATAGTTTTATCGTGCCGTCGGCAAATCCGAGCCGAAGGCTACCAGAGATCGGCGCAAACGAGTCGGAGAACGCCATGGCAGACGCCTTCATCTACGATCACGTCCGGACGCCGCGCGGCAAGGGCAAGGCCGACGGTTCGCTTCATGAAGTCACCGCGATCGAGCTGGGCACGCAGACCCTGCGCGCCATCAAGGAGCGCAACAAGCTCGATCCGAAGCTGGTCGAGGACGTCGTCTTCGGCTGCGTTGACCCGGTCGGCGAGGCCGGCGCCGACATCGCCCGCACCGTTGCGCTGAAGGCCGGCTACGGCAAGGAAGTGCCGGGCGTGCAGATCAACCGCTTCTGCGCCTCGGGCCTCGACGCGGTGAACCTCGCCGCGGCGCAGGTCATGTCCGGCCAGAAGGAGATGGCGATCGGCGGCGGCGTCGAGAGCATGTCCCGCATCGGCATGGGCGCCTCGGGCTTCGGCATCGCGGTCGACCCCTCCGTCGCCATCGACACCTATTTCATGCCGCAGGGCGTCTCGGCCGACCTGATCGCGACGAAGTACGGCTTCTCGCGTGACGATGTCGACGCCTACGCCGTGCGCTCGCACAAGCGCGCCGCCAAGGCCTGGGAGGAGGGACGCTTCAAGAACTCGGTGATCCCGGTCACCGACGTCAACGGCCTCGTCATCCTCGACCGCGACGAGACCATCCGCCCGAACACCGACATGCAGGCGCTCGCCGCGCTGAAAGCCTCCTTCGTCCAGATGGGCGAGATGGGCGGCTTCGACGCGGTCGCGACTGCAGCGCATCCGGATGTCGAGTTCGTCAACCACGTCCACCATGCCGGCAACTCCTCGGGCATCGTCGACGGCGCGGCTGCCGTGCTGGTCGGCTCGAAGCGGGCCGGCAAAGCCGCCGGCCTGAAGCCCCGCGCCCGCATCAAGGCTTTCGCCACCACCGGCTCCGACCTCGCGCTGATGCTGACCGGTCCGGTCGACGTCACCGAGCTCGTCCTGAAGAAGGCCGGCATGACTCCGAAGGACATCGACCTGTTCGAGCTGAACGAGGCCTTCTCCTCGGTCGTGCTGCGCTATCAGCAGGCCTTCGACATCGACGACGCCGTGCTCAACGTCAATGGCGGCGCCATCGCCATGGGCCATCCGCTGGGCGCCACCGGCGCGATGATCCTCGGAACTGTGCTCGACGAGCTCGAGCGCACCGACAAGCAGACCGCCCTGGTCACGCTCTGCGTCGCCGTTGGCATGGGCGTCGCCACCATCATCGAGCGCGTTTGAGGAGAGAAGCGATGAACCTCACCAATTTCCGCTTCGAGACCGACGCCGATGGCATCGCCACCCTGACCTGGGACATGCCCGAGCGCTCGATGAACGTCATCACGCCCCAGGTGATGGAAGAACTGAACCAGGTCGTCGACAAGGTCGCTTCCGACGAGGCGATCAAGGGCTGCGTCATCGTCTCCGGCAAAGAGAGCTTCTCCGGCGGCGCCGACCTCACCATGCTGCAGGGCCTGCGCGACCTCTATGTCGGTCTGGCGAAGGAGCAGGGCGAGCAGATCGCGATGCAGCGCTTCTTCGATGAGAGCCGCAAGCTCAGCCAACTCTACCGCAAGCTCGAAACCTGCGGGAAGCCGTTCGCGGCGGCGGTACATGGCGTCTGCCTCGGCGGCGCCTTCGAACTCGCGCTCTCCTGCCAGCTGCGCGTCGTCTCGGACGATGCCTCGACGCGCGTCGGCCTGCCCGAGATCAAGGTCGGCCTGTTCCCGGGCGCCGGCGGCACCCAGCGCGTCGCGCGCCTGATGCAGACCGGCGACGCGCTGCAGATGATGTTCAAGGGCGAGCAGATCAAGGCGCTCCCGGCCCGCAACATGGGCCTGGTCCATGCCGTGCTGCCGCGTGCTGAGATCGTCGCCGCCGCCAAGGAGTGGCTCAAGGCCAACCCGCAGGCCAAGCAGCCCTGGGAAGACCCCAAGTTCAAGCTGCCCTCGAACAAGGTGCATTCGCCGGCCGGCATGCAGATCTGGCCGCCGGCCAACGCGATCTATCGCCGCGAGACCAACGACAACTACCCGGCGGCGCGTGCCGTCCTGAGCGCGGTCTATGAGGGGCTGCAGCTGCCGATGGATCTCGCCCTCAAGGTCGAGAGCCGCTACTTCGCGAAAATCCTGCGGACGAAGGAGGCGGCCTCGATGATCCGCTCGCTCTTCGTTTCGATGCAGGAGCTGAACAAGGGCGCCCGTCGCCCGGCCGAGGTCCCGCCGAGCAAGCTGAAGAAGGTCGGCATCGTCGGCGCCGGCTTCATGGGCGCGGGCGTCGCCTATGTCACGGCGCTCGCCGGGCTCGATGTCGTGCTCGTAGACCGGGACATGGAAGCGGCCGAGAAGGGCAAGGCCTATTCGCACAAGCTGGTCTCCGACCAGATCATGAAGGGCCGCGCCAAGAC
>JAEXUU010000102.1 GCA_023452965.1 Pseudomonadota bacterium
CGGCGCCGCGAAAAGCGATGGGTCGGTAAATCGCCCTTTAATGACGCGCGCCGGCCCTCGGCCGCTCCCTCGGCGCGCACCTGTCCGCCTCAGGCAGCGCACCCAAAAGGCCGGTTCGCGGACCGACTTCCGGATATGCAGACGCTACGGCCGCTCAGGTCGGCTTGCGGCTGAGGAAAAGGCCGGTCTGCTTCTCGACCTCGAGCACGCCGCCACCCCGCCGAAACGCCTCCGCGATCGCGTGGCGAAGACTCGCGAGCTCGGCAAGGCCGGCGGTGTCGCCCGGTGGATAGGAGGTCAGCGCCAGAAACACATCCTCGGGATCGGTGATCCGCAGTAGCGCCGGGTGCTGCGCCATCGTTACATTACCGAACCGCGCGGACATCAGCTGCTCAGCTTCGTCATATCCAAAGGCGAGGACCGAAGGGTCGACAGGGGACGAGCCGAGCGTCGTCGCCAGGGCGTAGAAGCCGCGCATGTTGCCGACGCCGTTGGTGGTCACCGCGAGATGGCCGCCCGGCTTCAGCACCCGGTGCATCTCGGCGATCCCGCGGGCGGGGTCAGGCAGATGATAGAGCATGTGCATCGCGACGACCGTGTCGAAGCTGTCGTCGGCGAAAGGCAGCGCCATGGCGTCGGCCTGCTCGGCGCGGAGCACGGCGAAAGCACCGGTCCGGCACCGCTCCTGCGCTTCCGCGACCATGCCCGGCGAGAAATCCACAAGCGTGAGATCCAGCCCTTCCGGCAGTTGCTCGGCAGCGTCAGCCCAGAACCAGCCGGGGCCGCAGCCAACATCGAGCACGCGCTGGCCTCTCGCGAGCGGCAGGTGTCCGGCCACCCAGGGAAACCAGCTTTGCTCGGCCACCATGTACTGCGTATGGAGGCGCGCCCGCGCCGTCAGCTTGCGGCTGTCGCCGTACTGGCTGGCATTCTCCGTCGCCGACACAGCCATTCCGGCCTGCTCCGTGTCTGAAGGTTGCTCGGCTCGATGACCACTCGCCGGATCAGCTTGCCATGCCCCCGGCTGCTCGCGCAAAATGGGTGATGGCCGCAAAACCTCTCGCCGAACTGATCGATGACTGCCTCGCCCCGGCGTTGGCGGCGCAAGGCTTTGCCGGGCGCTCGGTCGTGACCTTCTGGCCGGAGATCGTCGGCGAGCGCCTCGCGGAGCGAACGCGGCCGCTGAAGATCGACTGGCCGCGTCGGCGCAACGCGCCCGGCGAGACGGCCGATCCGGCGACGCTGGTGGTCCGCGTCGAGGGCGCCTTCGCGCTCGAGATGCAGCAACTCGGGCCGCTCGTGCTGGAGCGGGTCAACACTCATCTCGGCTGGCGCGCCGTCGGCAAGCTCGTGCTCAAGCAGGGCCCGGTCGCCCCGCCGCCCCGCCCCCGGCCTCCGGCGCCACCGGACGCGGCCACCCTCGCCCGGATCGCGGCCCAGGTCGCCCAGGTCGAGGATGACGGCCTGCGCGAGGCGCTGGCGCGACTGGGGAAGGGAATCGCACAGCGCCGGCGGGACGCCCGCGACGACACGGCTTCGTGAGCGGAGCAACCGCGGCGTGAACCGGTCTTGCCACAATCCTCGTGGCCATTATGGTCCGCACCCTGTCATTGCCATCAAGGAATTACCCATGACCAGCCGCCGCCAAGTGATGCTCGGCACCGCCGCCTTGGCACTTTCTCCCCTCCTGGCCGGCCATGCTGCGCAGGCGCAGGACGTCGGTGTCGCAAGCCCTCTCGGCGATGTCTGGCTCGGCAAGCCCGACGCCAAGGTCTCGATCATCGAATACGCCTCGCTGACCTGCGGCCATTGCGCCACCTTCCACCGCGACACCTGGCCGGCGCTGAAGGCCAAGTACATCGACACCGGCAAGGTGCGCTTCCTGCTGCGCGAGTTCCCGCTCGATCCGCTGGCCACCGCCGGCTTCATGCTGGCGCGCTGCAACGGCAACGACAAATACTACCCGATGACCGATCTGCTGTTCGCGCAGCAGCGCAACTGGGCCTTCACCGAGAAGCCGGTGGACGCGCTGTCGACGATGGTGAAGCAGGCCGGTTTCACACAGGAATCCTTCGAGGCCTGCCTGAAGCGGCAAGACATCTACGAAGCCGTCAATCAGGTTAAGGAGGGCGGCGCCAAGGCCGGCGTCGACTCGACCCCGACCTTCTTCATCAACGGGCAGAAGCGTTCCGGTGCACTCAGCATCGCCGAATTCGAGAAGATCATCGAGCCGCTGCTCGGCAGCTGATCTCGCGGCAAAGCCTGAGGCGCGCCGATGCATCTGACGCGCCTCAAGCTCGCCGGCTTCAAGACCTTCGTCGAGCCCACGGAGTTCCTGATCGAGCCGGGGCTGACCGGCATCGTCGGGCCCAATGGCTGCGGCAAGTCCAACCTCGTCGAAGCCCTGCGCTGGGTGATGGGCGAAAGCTCGTTCAAGAACATGCGCGGCTCGGGCATGGACGACGTAATCTTCGCCGGCTCATCCGAGCGGCCGGCGCGGAACATGGCCGAAGTCGCCCTCACCCTCGACAATAGCGACCGCAAGGCGCCGGCCGCCTTCAACGACGCCGAGGTGCTGGAGGTGACGCGCCGGATCGAGCGCGAGGAAGGCTCGACCTACCGCGTCAACGGCAAGGAGGTCCGGGCCCGCGACGTCCAGCTGCTCTTCGCCGACGCCGCCACCGGCGCGCGCTCGCCGGCGCTGGTGCGTCAGGGCCAGATCAGCGAGATCATCGCTGCCAAGCCGCAATCGCGCCGGCGCATCCTGGAGGACGCCGCCGGCATCGCCGGCCTGCACAGCCGCCGCCACGAGGCGGAGCTGCGCCTGCGCGGGGCGGAGGACAATCTCACCCGGCTGGAGGACGTGCTCGCCGCGATCGACGGCCAGGTCGACGCTCTGCAGAGGCAGGCGCGGCAGGCCTCGCGCTATCGCAGCCTCGCCGCCGACATCCGGCGCGCCGAGGCGGTGCTGGCGCTGATCGCCCATGGCGAGGCCCGCGAGCAGGACGCACTCGCCGAACGCGCGCTCGAAGCCGCCGTCCGCGAAGTCGCCGTGCGCACGGGCGTCCAGGCCGAAGCCTCGCGCCTTCACGCAATCGCCGCCCATGCCCTGCCGCAGCTGCGCGAGAACGAGGCCGCGGCCGCCGCCGCCCTCGTCCGGCTGAAGCGGGGGCTCGACGAGCTCGAAGCCGAGAACCGGCGCGCCAAGCAGCGCAGCGAGGAACTCGGCAAGCGCCTGACCGAATTGCAGGCCGATCTCGGCCGCCAGGAGAATCTCGGCAAGGACGCCACGCAGTCGCTGGCGCGCCTGAGCGAAGAGGACGAGGCCCTGCGCCGGGAGACGGAGGCAGCGGCAGCGGCCGGTCCATCGGCAGAGTCCGGGCTGGCTACCGCCGAGATGCGGCTCAACGCGGCCGAAGCCGAGCATGCGGCGGTCCAGCAGCGCCTGTCGGAACTGACGGCGCGGCGCGGCGCCCTCGAGCGGACGATCCGCGAAGCCCGGGAGCGCGAAGCCCGCCATGCCGCCGAACGCGACCGGCTGCTGCGCGACCAGGCGGCGCTCGATCAGGACGGTACGGCAGCGACCCTGGACGGGCTGCGCCGCGAGGTCACGGCCGGCGAGGCGGCGATGCGGGCTGCCGATCGCGCCGCCGCCGCGGCACGGGCCGCATTGGCAGCGGCGCGCGACGAGGAAGCGCGGCTGCGGACGCCACTGGCTGACGCGGACCGTGCGGCGCAAAGGCTCGATACAGAAGCCCGAACGCTCCAGAAGCTGCTTGCACCGGCAAGCGGCGGCAGATGGCCGGCGATCCTCGACGTGATCACCGTGGCCAAGGGCTACGAGGCAGCCCTCGCCGCGGCCCTGGGCGACGACCTCGATGCCTCGGCCGACCCGGCCGCACCGGCGCATTGGGACGATACCGGCGCCGGCGATTCCGACCCTGCCTTGCCCGAGGGTGTCGAAAGCCTGAGCCGGCATGTGCGCGGCCCCCCTGCCCTGCTGCGTAGGCTGCGCCAGATCGGCCTCGCCACCGCGAGCGACGGGGCCCGCCTGCGCGCTCTGCTGCTGCCCGGCCAGCGTCTGGTATCGCGCGAAGGCGATGTCTGGCGCTGGGACGGGCTGACCAGCGCAGCCGAAGCTCCTTCGCCCGCAGCCCGCCGGCTCAGCGAGAAGAACCGGCTCGGCGATCTCGAAATCGAGGTGCAGCGCGCCCGCGAAGCCGTCGAAGAAGCCCGCGCCGGGCTCGGCGCCGCGCCGGAACAGGCCCGCAGCGCCGGCCAGGCGGAGACGAAGGCGCTCGAATCGGTGCGCGAAGCGCGGCGCCGGCTCGATCAGACGCGCGAGCGCGCCGCCGCGGCCGAGCGCAAGGCGAGCGAGACGGATTCGCGCCGCTCGGCCCTGACCGAAGCCATAGGCCGGCTCGGCCAGAGCATCGGTGATGTCGGCGCCCAGGCCGAAGCTGCAGCGAAGGACCTTGCCGCGCTGGCCCCGGCCGTGGAGCTGGAGAATGCGCTGCTGACGGCCCGGGCCGAGCTCGCCGAGCGCCGCACCGCCGCATCGGAAGCCCGGGCATTGGTGCAGACCCGGGCACGCGAGACGGAGCTGCGCGCCCGCCGGCGCGAGACGATCGCTCAGGATATCCGCGCCTGGCGCGAACGGGCCGGCGCCAGCGAACAGACCGCCGCCGAGACCCGGCGCCGAATCGCTGCGGCGACGGCCGAGCGTCAGACCCTGCTCGATGCACCAGACACCTTCCTGGTCGAGCGCCGGCGCCTCCTCGCCGAGATCGATTCGGCGGAACAGGCACGCAAGGCCGAAGCCGACAAGCTCGCAGCCGGCGAATCGGCGCTCGCCGAAGCGGACAGGCAGGCCCGCGCAGCGCTCGAAGGTCTTGCAGGCGCCCGCGAAGGCCGGGCCAGCGCCGAGGCCCGGCTGGAAGCGGCAAGGCAGCGCCTCGCCGACATCTCCCGCCAGATCGTCGAAGGGCTCGACACCGACATTCCCGGCTTGCGCGCTCTCGCGGGAATCGCGCCCGGAGGCCCCCTGCCCGAGGCGGAAGGCGTCGAGCGCCGGCTTTCGGGCCTCAAGGCCGAGCGCGAGCGCCTCGGCGCCGTCAATCTGCGACCCGAGGACGAGCTTTCGGAAGTCCAGGGCAAGCGCTCGGGCCTCGCGAGCGAACGCGACGACCTGACCGAGGCGATCAGGCGCCTGCGCCAGGCGATCGGGGCGCTGAACCGCGAAGGCAGGGAGCGGCTCCTTGCCGCATTCGAGGTCGTCAACGGCCATTTCCAGCATCTCTTCGGCGTGCTGTTCGGCGGCGGCATGGCCGAGCTCTCGCTGGTCGATTCGGAAGACCCGCTCGAGGCCGGGCTCGAGATCATCGCCCGGCCGCCGGGCAAGAAGCCGCAGGTCATGACCCTGCTCTCCGGCGGCGAGCAGGCGCTGACCGCGACAGCGCTGATCTTCGCGGTGTTCCTGACCAATCCCTCGCCGATCTGCGTGCTCGACGAGGTCGACGCGCCGCTCGACGACGCCAATGTCGAGCGCTACTGCGACCTGCTCGACGAGATGGCACGGAACACCGCGACGCGCTTCATCCTGATCACCCACAACCCGATCACCATGGCGCGGATGGACCGCTTGTTCGGTGTCACAATGGCCGAGCGCGGGGTCAGCCAGATGGTCTCGGTCGACCTCGATACCGCCGAGCGCATCCGCGAGGCCGTCTGAATTCGGGCAGAATCCGCGCCACAATGCAGCAAAAATGCCGCACCCCGGCAAAATATATAATTACTTCAATTAGTTGAATGCCAAAGCCCCGCCTTGACAGCCGTATGGGGGGCCAATAAAGGAGGCCGTGCTGACGACGGCTCGGTGATCGGGCCGGGAAGGGTGTGCGAAGGTTTTTGGCGTGACCGTGCCGAATTCACGGTCAAACGAAGAGGCCCGGCATGTCCGAACCGGACAAGACACCTGGTGATCCGGAGTTGCGCACGAGACTGGAATCGCTCTCCGCCGCCTTGCGGCAGACCGGCAAGGCCGAAGAGGCCAAGGTCGAAGCGGAGAACAGGGACAAGGTGCTTGCGGGCGCGATGTCCTCCGGCTTTCGCGCGGCGACGGATCTCATTGGCGGCGTCATCGCAGGTGGCCTGATCGGCTATCTGGGCGACCGGTGGCTGGGAACCTCGCCGTTCCTGCTGATTGCCTTCCTGGTAATCGGCACCATCGCCGGTTTCCGGTCAGTCTATCGACTGGGAGCGCGGCCGACCTCCGGACGGGCGCAGAACGCTCCCAAGGATTGAGTTTTTCGCGGCCCAGCGCCGCATTGAGAGGGTTGAGAGAATGGCGGCCGGCGGCGGTATCGATCCGATCCACCAATTCGAGATCAAGCCGATCGTCGGCCTGAAGCTCTTCGGACTCGACCTTTCCTTCACCAATTCCGCGCTGTTCATGGTGCTGACGGTCGCCGTCATCGCGCTGATCACGCTGTTCGGCTCGCGCCAGCGCGCCACCGTGCCCGGCCGGCTGCAGTCGCTCGCCGAGATGTCCTACGAGTTCGTCGCCTCGACGCTGACGGGCGTGATGGGCAAGGAAGGGATGCGCTTCTTCCCCTTCGTCTTCTCGCTGTTCATGTTCGTGCTGACCGCGAACCTGCTCGGCATGATCCCCGGCTCGTTCACCGTCACCAGCCACATCATCGTCACCGCCGCCTTCGCCTTCCTGGTGATCGGCGTGGTGCTGGTCTATGGCATCGTCAAGCATGGCAGCCATTTCTTCGGCCTGTTCGTGCCCAAGGGTGCGCCGGGCTGGCTGCTGCCCTTCATGGTCCTGATCGAGGCCGTGTCCTTCGTTTCCCGCCCGATCTCGCTGTCGCTTCGTCTGTTCGGCAACATGCTGGCCGGCCACGTCGCGCTCAAGGTGTTCGGCGGCTTCGTGGTGATGATGACCGGCACGATCGGCGTCGGCATCGTGCTCGCCCCGCTGCCCATGCTGCTGGCGATCGCGCTCACCGCATTCGAGTTCCTCGTCGCTTTCCTGCAGGCCTACGTCTTCACGATCCTGACCTGCGTCTATCTCAACGATGCCCTGCACCCCGGCCACTGAGGCCAGCAGGTATCGCGAGAGTTAAACACCCCCTACCGCCCTAAGTTCACTCGGAGAAAGACCATGGATTTCACTGCCGCCAAGTACCTCGCCGCCGGTATCG
>JAEXUU010000106.1 GCA_023452965.1 Pseudomonadota bacterium
GCTCGACCTCGCCGTCGTGACGCCGGCTGAGCGCATCATCGGCCGCCACATCATCGATGCGGTCGACGATAGCGGCTATCTCGGGGAGCCGCTCCCGGAGATAGCCGAACGCCTTGGCGTCGCCATCGACAGGGTCGAGGCCGTGTTGCGTGTCGTCCAGGGGTTCGATCCCTCCGGGGTCGCGGCTCGCGACGTCGCCGAATGCCTGGCCATCCAGTTGCGCGACCGCGATCGCTTCGACCCGGCCATGCAGATGCTCGTCGCGAACCTGCCGCTCGTCGCCAAGCGCGATTTCGCCGCCTTGAAGCGCCTCTGCCGCGTCGATGACGAGGATATCGCCGACATGGTCGGGGAGATCCGCCGCCTCGACCCAAAGCCCGGCCGTGCCTTCGGCGGCTCGGCCGCCGAGACCGTGGTGCCGGATGTCTTCATTCGCGCCGCTCCGGACGGCTCCTGGCTGATCGACCTCAACCCCGACACCCTGCCGCGCCTGCTGGTCAACCAGACCTATCACGCGCGCGTCTCGAGGGCGGCTCGCAGCGACGAGGACAGGGCCTTCATCGCCGAATGCCTGCAGACCGCGAACTGGCTGACCCGCTCGCTGGAGCAGCGCGCCCGGACGATCCTGAAGGTCGCCAGCGAGATCGTGCGCCAGCAGGACGGCTTCTTCGCCCATGGCGTCGAGCATCTGCGGCCGCTCAACCTGAAGACCGTGGCCGACGCCATCGGCATGCACGAATCGACCGTCTCGCGCGTGACATCGAACAAATACCTGACCTGCTCGCGCGGGGTCTTCGAAATGAAATATTTCTTTTCGGCCGCGATCGCCGCTACCGGCTATGGCGAGGCGCATTCGGCCGAGGCGGTGCGCTTCCGGATCAAGCAGATGATCGACGACGAGAGCCCCTCCGCGGTGCTCTCCGACGATGCCATTGTGACCCGTTTGAAGGACGGCGGCATCGATATTGCCCGGCGTACTGTGGCGAAATACCGCGAATCCCTGAGAATCCCGTCCTCGATGGAGCGGCGCCGCGAGAAGGTCGCGATGGCCGCGGCCGAGCGCTAGGCGATTTTGTTCCAAAGCGCGGATGCATGCGCGCCATGAATGCGCCGGCTCATTGACAACCCCGACTCCCGGTTCTTAGCTCCTAGGGATGGCCGAACAGGGCCATGGCTAAACCAAGGGGAAGCACTCCATGAGCTTGCGAATCTCCGGCAAGAATCTCGATGTCGGCGAGGCCCTGCGGGGTCAGGCCGAAGCGCGCGTGGCGGCAGCCCTGAGCAAGTATTACGAAGGCGGTTATCAGGGGCACGTCACCGTCGGCAAGGACGGGACCGCCTTCAAGACGGACGGCGTCCTGCACCTTTCCTCCGGCATCACGCTCGAAGCTTCGGCAGTGGCGCATGACGCCTATGCCAGCCTCGACAAGATGGCCGAGCGCATCGAAAAGCGCCTGCGTCGCTACAAGCGGCGACTGAAGGATCGCTCCGCGGCGATGAATGGGCGCGAGGCCGGCCTCGAAATCCCCAGCTATGTGATCGCGGCTCCCGACCAGGATATCGAGGAGCATGACGCCGAGCATGTCGGCGAAAACCCGGTCATCGTGGCCGAAACGACTAAATCCCTGCATCAGATGACGGTCAGCGACGCGGTTGCCGAGCTCGACATGACCGGCGCGCCCGTCGTCATCTTCCGCCACGCTGGCAATGGCCGCATGAACGTCGTATACCGCCGCCGCGACGGCAATATCGGCTGGATCGATCCGCCGGCTTCTCTCTCTTGAGGTTCCGCCGCTGACGAATCTGGGCGCCTGCCGGGCCTTCCGGCAGGGACCGGACCGGCAGGCACGGGACATGCATGGATTGGCCTATGACGCTGACCGATCTCCTCCGGCCCGAGGCGGTGATTTCGCCGCTGCGCGCCAACAGCAAGAAGCAGGCGCTTCAGGAACTGGCCCAGCACGCGGCTTTGCTCACCGGCCTGCCCGAGCGTGAACTCTTCGAGGCGCTGCTGCAGCGCGAGCGCCTCGGCTCCACTGGGATCGGCGACGGCATCGCCATCCCCCACGGCCGGATGCCCGGCATCGACAAGCTTGTCGGCCTGTTCGCACGGGCCGAGAAGGCGCTCGATTTCGAGGCGCTGGACGGCCAGCCCGTCGACATCATCTTCGTGCTGATCGCTCCGGAGGGGGCGGGGGCCGACCATCTCAAGGCGTTGGCGCGCGTCGCGCGCGTGCTGCGCAATCAGGCCGTGCTGGACCAGGTGCGCCATGCGCATGACCCGGCCGCGATCTACGCCATCCTGGCGGAGACGGCCGCCAAGGCAGCCTGATCGGAAGGGCGCCCTGACTGGAAAGGTTTCAGTCTAGGGCTTGGAGCCCTCGGGCCGAAGGGTTATGACGCGGCGCAACGCCAAGGCGCCGCGCTCTCCGCGCAAGGCGCCGCCGAAATGCCGGAGTGCCGCCCGATGGCCTATACCCATGTCGATCTCTTCCCCCTCGGTGAGGACAAGACCCCTTACCGCTCGCTCGGCACGGAGGGCGTCACGGTCGAGAAAATCGGCGATCGCGAGGTCCTGACGGTCTCGCGCGAGGCCATCCGCCGGCTCTCTGAGCAGGCCTTCATCGACATCAATCATCTGCTGCGCCCGGGCCATCTCGCCCAGCTCCAGAAGATCCTCGACGATCCCGAGGCGACCTCGAACGACAAGTTCGTCGCCTACGACCTGCTCAAGAACGCCAACATCGCCGCCGGCGGCGTGCTGCCGATGTGCCAGGACACCGGCACCGCGATCATCATGGGCAAGCGCGGCCGCAAGGTCTGGACCGACGGCGACGACGAGGCTGCGCTCGGCGAAGGCGTTGCGGATGCCTATTTCAAGCGCAACCTGCGCTATTCGCAGCTCGCGCCGCTCTCCATGTTCGAGGAGAAGAACACCGCGACCAACCTGCCGGCGCAGATCGACATCTACGCCGAGGGCGAGGATGCCTATAAATTCCTCTTCGTCTGCAAGGGCGGCGGCTCGGCCAACAAGACTTTCCTCTACCAGGCGACGCCCTCGCTCCTGACCAAGGACCGCATGATGGCGTTCCTGAAGGAGAAGATCCTGACGCTGGGCACCGCCGCCTGCCCGCCTTACCACCTCGCCATCGTCATCGGCGGCACCTCGGCCGAGCAGAACCTCAAGACGGTGAAGCTCGCCTCGACCAAATATCTCGACGCCTTGCCGACCAAGG
>JAEXUU010000386.1 GCA_023452965.1 Pseudomonadota bacterium
CTGCGAGGAATGGGACCTGCCGGATGCGCCCTTACGCGCCTTCCGCGACGACAAGGGCGAGGTCGTCGCCTTCGCAAGCCATTACCGTGGTCGCCCCCTGATCGGCCGCGACCTCTCCTCGATCAGGAAGAGCTGCGCGATCTCCTTCCAGGCCAGGAACAGTGCCGATCCCGCCGAGTTCAGCGACAAGAGCTGGATCGCCGCCACCTGGACCGGCGACGGACGACGGGTGCAGGCGCTGATCCATGCCGAGTACCACGCCGACAAGCATGCCGGCGCCTGCCGCTTCAAGGACGCGATGAGCTGCTGGTACAATGTCGTGACCGCGGCGCGGTCGAGCGATGGCGGACGCAGCTTCAAGGTCGACGAGCCCCATCCGCTGGTGGCCGCGCCGGCCTTCAAGCAGGATGTCGGCCAGGGTCGGCATCGCGGCTTCTTCAACCCCTCGAACATCGTCGAGAAGGACGGCGCCTGGTACGCGCTGATCGCGACGACCGGCGGCGAGGGCCAGAAGAGCGGCGTCTGCCTGTTCCGCACCACCGACATCAAGGACGCCACCGCCTGGCGCGCCTACGATGGCAGCGACTTCACCATCCGCGCGCTCGATCCCTATCGCGAGGATGTCAGCCAGGCGAAGCCGTGCAAGCCGCTGAAGCCGCTGCCGACCACGGTCGGCTCGGTGACGCGGCACGAGGCGAGCGGGCAGTGGCTGGCGATCTTCCATCTCGGCCCGGATCCGAGCCAGGGCATCGCCGGCGGGCGCGTCGCCTATAGCTGGTCGAGCGACCTCAAGCGCTGGTCGCCGCTGCAGACGCTGATGATCCACCCGACGATGTGGAGCAAGAACTGCGGCGACAAGCAGCGCTACGCCTATGGCGCCGTCGCCGACCCGGCCTCACCCTCGCGCAATTTCGAGACGACCGGCGACGAGGCCTTCCTGTTCATGAGCAAGATGCGCGTCACCGACTGCAAGGTCGGGCCTGAGCGCGACCTGGTACGCGTCAAGGTTCGGTTCGTGCCTGAAACCCAGCGGAGCACGCCTTGAAGATCCTGCGCGCCACGACCAACGAGGTCGCCATTTCCGTCGCCCGCAAGCCCGAAGGCGGCTGGCCGGCGCTGAGCCTCAGGCTCGACGGGCACGACTACGCGACGATCCATCCCGCCGCGCTGGCCGCCGGCGATGCGACACAGGCCGAGTTCACCATTCCCCTGCCGAGACTGCCCGGCGGGCGCCCCCACTCGGTCGCGGTCGCAGACGCAGCAACGGGCGCGCTCGCCCCGGGCTCGAACCTGCGTCCGATCGCGACCGAGACCAAGCTCAGGGCGCTGGTAATCTACCCCGCCGGCGAGGTCTACGAGCACGACAAGGTGCGCTGGTATCGCGCCCCGATGGAGAAGCTGCTCGCCGATTATTTCAACATCGGCGACATGATCGTCTACGACTCGACGCTGAAGCTCCTGCGCTATGCGCATCTCGAGCCGATGAAGATCATGAGCCCGACCGAGGCCGACATCGAGCGCTATGCCAGCGAGTTCGACTATGTCTTCGTGCGCGGCTCCAACTTCATCCATGAGAAGATGGAGTGGTTCCGCGCCGTCGAGGTGCTGGAGAAGGTGAAACTGCCGGTCTACGCCATCGGCGTCGGGGCGCAGGCCAGCCAGAACCGCAAGATCGAGCTTTCGGAAGGATCGAAGCGCTTCTGGTCGATCGTCGCCGAGCGCTCCGCCGCCATCGGCGTGCGCGGCGCCTTCTCGGCCGAGACGCTGCGCCAGAACGGCATCCGCAATGTCGAGGTCGTCGGCTGCCCGTCGATCTTCCGCACCCGCAATCGCGATCTCCAGATCCGCGTGCCCGACCAGCGCGAGATCCGCAAGGTCGCCTTCAGCCTGCGGCGTGAGGCTGACCACAGCTACACCGCCGATCCCGAGACCTATCTGCGCAACCAGAAGGCCGCGCTGCTCAAGGTCGACGGCCAGAGCGAGATGGTGATGTCCTCGCATGGCGAGCAGGAGGAGAAGGCCTTCTTCCTGCGCGACGAAGCGGCGAAGCAGAAGGCCGTCGCCGAGTTCGTCCGCACGAAATGGTGGGACGGGCCGGACGACCAGGCGATGCGGCGGATCTACGAGAAGCAGCTCTTCTCGTTCTTCGATGTCGAGCGCTACGACCAGTTCGCGCAATCGATCGACCTTGCCGTCGGCTACCGCGTCCATGGCGTTTTGCCGGCCGTCGCGCATGGCGTGCCGGGTGTGCTCGTCGCCTATGACACGCGCAGCCAGGAACTGGCCGAGACGCTGAAGATTCCGGTCGTACCGGAGGCGGCGCTCGCCGAGGGCGGCTGGCGCGCCGTCTACCAGGAGGCGGCGCTGAACGGGCTCTCGAAGAGCTACGCCCATTCCTACGACCGGATGCGGGACTTCCTCGAGAAGAACGGCGTTCCGCACCGGATGTGAGCGAGAGCCGGCGGCGACCACGCATGGGCGCAAGCGCCCCGGTCGTCGCCCCGAAAGGCGCAAGGCCTTTCCAGCAGAAGGAGACGTAAACGATGAAGATCGAATACGATGCAGGCACGGCCCTCTCGATCATGCGGGCCAACCCGGCGCGCGGCTGGACCTCGGGAAAGCCGGAGCGCATGGCCAAGGAACGCCTGACCACAGGCGACTTCCTCAAGGTCGAGCACCGGCCGAAGTTCCAGATCGACCCCTCCTGGCCGATCTTCACCATGGGGTCCTGCTTCGCGCGCGAGGTCGAAAACATCCTGATGATGCGCGGGCTGCCGCTGCTGCTGCGCGGGCACGGCGTGCCGGCCGAGCATTTCGAGAGCTGGAACGAGGAGAGCGGACGCGGCGGCGGAGCGAACCGCGGCGAGCTCTCCCGCGGCGCGCTCAACAAATACTCGGTGCGCTCGATGGCGCACGAGCTGAAGCGCGTCCTCCTCGGGGAGAACTATCCCGACGAGGGCCTGATCGAGCTTTCGTCGGGGCAATGGTTCGATCCGCATGCCAGCGGCCTCAGACTGCTTAGCCGCGAGGAGGCCTTCGCCAATCGCCAGCGCCTGACGACGGCGACCGCGACGATCAAGGACGCCCGCATCTGCTTCTTCACGCTCGGCCTGACCGAGACCTGGCTAGATTCGCAGACCGGGCTCGCAATGAACATCCATCCCGGCCCGAGCTGGCTGGCAAAGATGCCGGAGCGCTTCCGCTTCATCGATTACGGCTACGACGCGACCCTGTCCGACATGCTGGAGATCATCGGGCTGATCCGCGAGCACTGCAATCCGGAGATGCGCTTCATCGTCACCGTCTCGCCAGTGCCGCTCGGCGCGACCTTCAAGGAGGCCGACGTGATCGTCGCCAATAGCGGCTCGAAATCCGTGCTGCGCGCGGTCGCCGAGGAGCTCTACCGGCGCTTCGACTTCGTCGACTACTTACCGCGCTACGAGATCGTGCTCAACTCGCCGCGCGCCATGGCTTTCGAGGACGACCAGCTCCATGTCGCCCGCGAGATGGTCGCCCAGGTGATGACGACCTTCCAGGCGAGCTATCTCGGCGCCCCCGCGCAGCCTCAGGCGGCCTGACGGTGAGAACCGTCTAGGCTGCGGCGCGGACTGCGTACCGCCGCTGCCAGGCGGCGGGCTGCCGCTGACGAAGATGGCGCGGTCGGCAACGGCCGCGGCCACGGATCGACAGAGGCTCCTTCCAGGCCTCGCCTATCGCCCGCGCTCCCGAACATCGAGGCCGCCTGTTCTTCTACGGGAATACGTTTCCATACGAAGTAAAGCACATCCGCCGAGGTTAACCCGTAAGAGATATTGAACCTGCCGGGTCTGGCCTTCACTATTGCGCAACACTTCAACGGGCCGATCGCCGCAGCTGAACAGAACCGGATCTGCAATGCCCTCGGCCGAGCTGGGATCAGTCAAGTCCGCGATGCGCGTGCTCGACCTGTTCGAGTATCTGCGCCGCTGGAACGCCGGCCAGACCCATGCCCGGATCGCCGCCCAGCTCGGCATCCCGAAAAGCAGCCTGACGCAGTTGCTCAAGACCTTGGTCTGCCGCGGCTATCTCGAATACGACCCGGTCAGCAAAGGCTACTTCCTCGGTCCGGCCGTGGTGGCGCTCGGTCAGCGCAGCGCCGAGACCCGCGATCTCGTCAGCATCGCCGAAGACGTGCTGGCCGACACCGCCCACGCGACCCGCGAGACCTGCGCCCTCAACCTGCTGAAGGGCGACGTCTCGGAGGTGGTGGCGACCGCAAGTGGCTCGCACCGCCTGCACTACACGATGCGAAAGGGCGACACCGCACCGCTTTACGCCACCTCAGGAGGCAAGGCGCTGCTCGCCCATCTGCCCGAGGAGATGCGCCGCGACTATCTCGCGCGCGTCAGCTTCGAAAAGATCACGCCGCGGACGATCGACTCCGTGCCGGCGCTGGAGGCGGAGCTGGCGGAGATCGCCCGGACCGGCATCGCCTTCGTGGTCGAGGAGTTCATGCCGGGCATCGTCGGGATGGCGCGCCCGATCCTCGGCCGCTCCGGCTTCCCGCTGGCGGCGGTCAACATCGCCCTGCCGATCGCGCGCTATGACGCCGCGCTGAAGCGACGCTGCCTCAACGCGCTCGAGGACGCGGTGCTGATGCTGCGGGAACGTGCCAATCTCGGCTGAGCGCTGCGCCCTCTTCCCGGT
>JAEXUU010000389.1 GCA_023452965.1 Pseudomonadota bacterium
GTTGAGACCCCTCACGGATAGGCTGCTGCGGCGCCCAAGTCCAGCCTGCGGCTTGCTTCGCGCGGCTTCCGCCCGTAACCAGCGCGCAGGGGCGCGAAGGCCCTGAAGATAACAGCATTCCGAGAGGCGACCATGGCGAACCACAAGCTCCTGCTTCTGCCCGGCGACGGCATCGGCCCCGAGGTTATGGGCCAGGTCGAGAAGATCGTTTCCTGGTTCGAGAAGCAGGGTCTCGCGTCTTTCTCGCTCGAGCGCGGCCTCGTCGGCGGCTCGGCCTATGACGCCCACAAGGCGGCGATCTCGGAAGGCGACATGAAGCTCGCCCAGGAGGCCGACGCAGTGCTCTTCGGCGCGGTCGGCGGCCCGAAATGGGCGGATGTGCCTTATCAGCATCGCCCCGAAGCTGGCCTGCTGCGCCTGCGCAAGGATCTCGGCCTGTTCGCGAACCTGCGTCCGGCGATCTGCTATCCGGCGCTGGCCTCGGCTTCGTCGCTCAAGCCGGAAGTGGTCGAGGGCCTCGACATCCTGATCGTGCGCGAGCTGACCGGCGGCGTCTATTTCGGCGAGCCGAAGGAGATCGTGACGCTCGAGGACGGCCAGAAGCGCGGCGTCGACACCCAGCTCTACACCACCGGCGAGATCGAGCGCATCGCGCGCGTCGCCTTCGAGCTGGCGCGCACCCGCCGCAACAAGGTCTCGTCGGCCGAGAAGCACAACGTCATGAAGACCGGCGTGCTCTGGAAGCAGACGGTCACCGCGCTGCACGCTGCCGAGTACAAGGATGTTGAGCTTGAGCATGTGCTCGCCGACAACTGCGCGATGCAGCTGGTGCGCTGGCCGAAGCAGTACGACGTCGTGGTCTGCGACAACCTGTTTGGCGACATCCTCTCCGACGTCGCGGCGATGCTCACCGGCTCGCTCGGCATGCTGCCCTCCGCCTCGCTCGGCGCCGAGGACCCGGCGACCGGCAAGCGCAAGGCGCTCTACGAGCCCGTGCACGGCTCGGCTCCGGACATCGCCGGCAAGGGCCTCGCCAACCCGATCGCGATGATCGGCTCCTTCGCCATGGCGCTGCGCTATTCCTTCGGTGCCGGCGAGGCTGCCGACCGGCTCGAAGGCGCGATCGCCGACGTGCTTGGCGCCGGCACCCGCACCAAGGACATCGCCGCCCCGGGCGCCAACGCCGTCTCGACCACCGAGATGGGCGAAGCCATCATCAAGGCGCTCGAAGCGCGCGGCTGAGGCGGTTTATCGCTGTATGCGCGGTCCCGGCGGGGCGGCGCATACCTGCTCAATATCAAGGCCGGTGCGGGACATCCCCGCACCGGCCTTATTTCGTCAGTCGACGGAGACGATCTTGCCGTCTTCCCATTTGAACATGGAGAAGGCCGGCGAGCTGAGGTCGCCGTTCTTGCCGTAGGACAGCTTGCCGATCGCGGTCGGCACCGTCATGCCGGACTTCAGCGCGGTCGCGACGGCGGTGGCGCTGTCGGCCTTGCCCACCTTCTCGATGCCGGCCTTGAGCACTTCGACGGCGGCATAGGCGTTGAGCGTGAAGGCCGCGGCCGGGATGCCCTTCGCCTTCAGCGCCGCCACGGCCTCGGCCGAGTCGGGGCTCTTCTGGGCGTCGGTCGCGTTGGTGAACAGCGAGCCGGCCGCCGACTGATCGGCGATCGCCCAGAACTCGGTGTTGGACAGGCCCTCGCCGCCGATGATGGTGGCGCTGATGCCGGCGTCCTTGAGCTGGCGGGCCAGCAGGCCGCCTTCAGGGTGGTAGCCACCGAAATAGATCAGGTCGATATTGGCGGCCTTCAGCCGGGTGATGACGGCCGAAAGGTCCTTCTCGCCGGGCGTCAGCGTCAGATAGAGCGCTTCCTTGACGCCGCCGTCATTGATGCCCTTCTTGAAGGCGTCGGCGAGGCCCTTGCCGTAGGTGCCCTTGTCGTGGAGCACCGCGATCCGCTTGTCCTTCAGGTTCTTCAGCACGTATTTCGCGGCGACTTCGGCCTGCTGGTCGTCGCGGCCGCAGGTGCGCAGGACATTGCTCAGGCCACGGCTGGTGAGGGCCGGGGCGGTCGCGGTCGGCGTCACCATCAAGGTGCCGTGCTCGGCGAGGACGTCGGAAGCCGCCATCGCGACGCCGGAGGTCACCGGGCCGACGACGAACTTGACCTTCTCGCCGACCAGGAGGTTGGCGGCGGAGACGCCCTGCTTGGGATCGCCGGCATCGTCGGCGAGCTTCAGCACGACTTTCTCGCCGAGAATGCCGCCCTTCTTGTTGATCGCCTCGACGGCGGCTTCGGCGCCATTGCGGACCTGGTCGCCATAGGCGGCGACGGCGCCGGTCAGCGGCGCGATCAGGCCGATGACGATGTCGGCGCGGGCCGGCAGAGCGGCCAGAAGGGTGGCGGCGAAAGCCGTTCCAACCAGGAATTTCAACTTGCCCATCGCAATCGTCTCCTCGACGTTCATCCAGCTTCCGCCCGCGGTTCGGCCGCGCTGGTCGGGGACGCGCGACAGGCCTTTCCTCCGAAAGGCCTGAACTCTCTACCGAGCGGAACTGGCTGTCCGACCATTGCCGAAATTTCTAGCATGCGCCTGCGATCCGGGCACGCCCCGGCAGCGAGCGTGGCGAGCATGACCGCGATGCAAGGTGGATGGCGCCCTGCGGAAGGAAGGCCGAGGGCGCGACAGAGCGCCGCTGATCCTCTCCCGCTCGTGAATTGCGCATCGGCCCGCTCTGTGGACTAGCTGCCGCCGGATAACCGGAGCTTGTCGTCCGATGCTGATCAAGACCCGCGCCGGCTGGGAGATTCCCGAAAGCCAGGCGACCCCTGAGGCGACCTTCATGGACCGCCGCCGCTTCATCGCCGCCGGTGCCGGGCTGATCGCCGGTGCCGCCTTGCCGGAGATGGCGTTCGCCCAGGGCGCGGACCCGACGCTCGACCTCTATCCGGCCAAGCGCAACGAGGCCTACAAGCTCGACCGGCCGGTGACCGAGGAAGAGCTCGCGGCCAACTACAACAATTTCTACGAGTTCGGGACCTCGAAGGACGTCGTCGCCTCTGCGAAGCGCCTGGGCACGCGGCCCTGGACGGTGACGATCGACGGGCTGGTCGAGAAGCCGTTCGAGATTGGCATCGACGAGCTGATCCGAAAGATGCCGCTGGAGGAACGTCTCTACCGCTTCCGATGCGTCGAGGCCTGGTCGATTGCGGTGCCCTGGACCGGCTTTCCGCTGAAGAAGCTGGTCGAGCTCGCCAAGCCGCTTTCGGGCGCGAAATACGTGCAGATGCAGACCTTCATGAATCCGCGCGTGGCGCCCGGCCAGTCGCAGCGCTGGTATCCCTGGCCCTATACGGAAGGGCTGACCATCGCAGAGGCGAGCAATGAGCTCACGCTGATGGTGACCGGGATCTACGGCAAGCCGGTGCCGAACCAGCATGGCGCGCCGATGCGACTGATCGTTCCCTGGAAGTACGGTTTCAAATCGGTCAAGTCGATCAACAAGATCAGCTTCGTCG
>JAEXUU010000427.1 GCA_023452965.1 Pseudomonadota bacterium
CCGGGGGAAGCATCGCACCCAAGACGCGGCGGGCGGGCGCGGGGGGCTTTTTCTTTGCCCGGATGGGTAAGGAGAAACGGCGCCGAGTCGTTAGCGTTCCCCACCGCTCGCCTCGCGACGATCGGCCAGGCCGCGCCTCAGGGACGGAACTGGGTGGGCGCTGCCCCGAAGCGGCTGCGGAAAGCCTGGTTGAAGTAGGACACGTCGTTGAAGCCGCAGCCGAGCGCGATCTCGCTGACCTTCAGCCGTGCTCCGGATGCCGAAGCCAGCATGCGGCGCGCCATCTGGAGGCGCAGGTCCAGCACGCGTTCGGTGAAGCTCACCCCCGTCTCGTGCAGGATGTCCTGGATGTAACGCGGCGACAGATCGAGTTTCGCCCCGAGGGCAGCCGGCGAGAAGCCGGGGTCGGTGTAGCCGGCGCGGATGCCCGACAGGATCTCCTGGAGCCGCGCCGCTCGCAGCCCGCGCATCCCGGCGGCCGCCGCGGTATCGCGGCCGGCCCCGAGCGCCAGCGCGACGAGATCGAGCAAGGTGGTGCCGACATGCTGCTGCAGCGCCGGGTCGTCCTTGGCGCCGTCGAGATCGATGATGCTCTCGACATAACGCCCGAGATGGCGGACGGCTGCCCGTTGCGGATCGAGCGGGCGGGCGAGCAGCTCCGCGGCGCTCGGCATCAGCGCGCGCAGCCGGTCCTGCCGGATCGTGACGGTATTGATCTCGCAATGAGCTGCGGCAAGGATCTCCGCCGCCGCGCCATTCGTCACCATGTGCACGGCACCCGGCGGGATCTCCGTGATCTGCCCGAGATGCGAGGTGCTGAACGCCTCTCGGCCCCGGTTCAGAAGAATACAGAAATCATCGTCGGGACCGCGTGCGATCGCGCTCGCCGTGCGGGCAATGCGTTGGAACGTGCCGCCGAAGGTCGTGACATAGGCGTCGCCGAACGGCGCCCATTGGAACTGCGCCCGGAATGGCCGGTCCTCCGCGCGGAAATAGTCCGAGCAGCAGGTCAGCGATTCGAAGATTTCGTGCCAGCGCGCAAAGCGGGCGCCGGAATCGAGATGCGCCGGCAGCTCATCCGAAGTGAAGGCAACATTCCCCATGCTCTGGCCAGCCGGTCGCCCTGTGACGCCTTATCACTGGCATTCCTCCGCCCCAACGTAAATCCGTGAACGGAGGTGGCGCGTCCGTTCGCAGCGGATCGCGGCAGAGATGCTTAGGCCACGCCGCGGGCGGCTGTCGCCGCATGGCCACACAGCGGCGAACTTCGTCGCCGGTTCGTCATAGCTAAATCCGACTGCGTCCCTCCCCAAGACGAGCAGCCAAAGCCGCGCCAAGAGAGTCCGCTAGCTTGAGGCCGGAGGGGCGATGTCTTTCACCAGTGAAAATCGGCAGTTCCGGACGGGATTGCTGGCCGGCTGCTCGGCCATGGCGATTCTGGGCCTGGTCCTGTCCTCGAACGGTGCGGAGGCGGCGGTTTGCGACAATGTCGGCGCCGGCGTCACGCCCGGCAATGACAACGGCGCGAGCCAGAACACCGCCTGCGGCAACAACGCCAATGCAACCGCGGTCGTCTATTCTACGGCGATCGGCTCCGACACCAACGCTACGGGCTCCCTGAGCACTGCGCTGGGCTATGGAGCCCAGGCTGGCGGTCCTGACGGGAACGACAGCACCACTGCGCTCGGGGCCAGGGCCCGGGCGGGTGCCGACGGGCCGTTCCAGTACCTTTCGACCGCGGTCGGCGCCGACAGCGTGGCGAGCTCGAACGTGGCGACCGCCATCGGTGCCGGCAGCGTGGCGAGCGGCCAGTTCAGCTCGGCGCTCGGCGGCGGCACGCAGGCGACGAGCACCGGCTCGGTTTCGCTCGGAACCAACTATCTCGACGAGGGCGGCTCGAACATTGCCGGCGCGACCGGCATGTACGCCACGGCCGCCGGCTATGTCGCCCGCGCCAACGCGACAGGCAGCTCCACCTATGGCTCGCAGAGTGTGGCGACCGGGCAGTACAGCTCCGCCTTCGGCTTCAGGACCAGCGCGACCGGCGCCAACAGCGCCGCGCTGGGCGCTCGTGCCACGGCCACTGCCGACAGCGCCGCAGCCTATGGGCGCGACAGCAGCGCCGCCGGCAGCCAGAGCACGGCGCGAGGTGCGTTCAGCTCGGCGAGCGGGGACGCCAGCACCGCCATCGGGGCGCAGTCCGTCGCGGAGAACGGGGCGCTCGCCGCAGGCTTCGCAGCCAAGGGCACCGGCCAGTACAGCGCCGCGCTCGGCGATTTCAGCGCGGCCTCAGGGACGAGAAGTCTCGCCGTCGGCGCCTACAGCAATGCCAGCGGCGTCCGGAGCGCCGCGATCGGCGCGGGCTCGAGCGCAAGCGCCGCCAGTGCCGCCGCGTTCGGTCAGGACAGCAGCGCCAGCGGCAGCCAGAGCACGGCGCTCGGTGCGTTCAGCTCCGCGAGCGGGGATGCCAGCACTGCCATCGGCGCCCAGGCGGCGGCCCAGAATGGCGGGATCGCCGGAGGCTTTGCCGCCAAGGCCACTGGCCAGCACAGCACGGCTCTGGGGCCTCTGAGCACGGCATCCGGCGCGAGAAGCCTCGCGGTCGGCTCGGCGAGCAATGCCAGTGGCGTCCACAGCGTGGCATTCGGCGCAGCTTCGACGGCGAGCGCTACCGGCGCCGCCGCCCTTGGACACGATAGCAATGCGAGCGGGGAAGCGAGCACGGCGCTCGGCGCTCAGAGCACTGCTGCCGGGACGAGAAGCCTTGCCGCTGGAGCTTCCAGCAGCGCCAGCGGAGCTTCCGCCATCGCGCTCGGCGACGGCTCCCGGGCGACGCAGACAGGCGCGGTGGCGCTCGGCCTCGGCGCGGCCTCGACCGGCACAAGCGCGATCGCCATCGGAACCGGCGCGGTCGCGACCGGCTCTGTCGCTGTCGGTGCGGGCGCTTCGGCCTCCAATGGCGGCGCGGCCTTCGGCGATGGCGCGGCGGCAACCGGACTGCTCTCGGCGGCCTTCGGCCCGCGCGCGGCGGCGAGCGCCGCCAACGCGGTTGCGATCGGCTCCGGCTCAATCGCCAGCGTGCCCAACACGGTTTCATTCGGGGCGCCCGGCAGCGAGCGACGCCTGACCAACATCGCAGCCGGCGTCGCTCCCACCGATGCGGTGAATATGAGCCAGCTGGGCGCGGTGCAGGGCCAGATCGGCGGGCTGCAAAGCCAGATGGGAGGGCTGCAGACCCAGATCGACAGCAATCGCCGCGAATCGCGTCGCGGCCTCGCCGGCGTCGCCGCCCTCGCACCTGTCGTCACACCCTCGGCGCCGGGCAAGACGACCCTGACCGTTAACGGCGCGACCTATCGCGGCGAGTTCGGTGTCGGCATCGGGGTCGCGCACCGCCTTCAAACGGCGGTGCCGGTCATCCTCCACGGTTCCTACGCCAGCGGCGGCGGCAGCGAGCATGTCGCCCGTGCCGGCATGTCGGTGGAATTCTGATGGCATCGGGCGCGCGGAGCCGGCGGCTTTGGGCGGTCCTTGCCGGATCCCTGCTTCTGGTCGCGTCGCAGCTTCAGGCGCAGCAGACGGCGCCGCGATCGGGACATCGACCTGCCGCGTCACAGCATCCGCCGCGATCGGAGCCTGCGCCATCCCCTGCGACGAAAGCTGAGCCGCCTCCGGTTCAGGCCGAAGCGGGCGAGCTGCAACCCGTGATGCACGCCCGCAACGCTGGCATTGTGACCTGTCTCGACGGGATCGCGCGCGCGGCGAGCGGCACGATCGAGGCGCCGCACGCGGCCATGTCGAACTGGCTGACGGGCGCGCCCAATCAGGGGCCGTTCAGCTCTATCATCGCGATGACGTCCGGGAATCGGGCCGCGCCCAACGCCGCAGCCTTCATCCACCTGTCGCCGACGCCCGTCGGCGGCTGCCAGGGCTCGACGGTGCAGGTCGTGCCGACGGCGCGCAGCTGCGGCGCAATGCAGGCGGAGTTCAGCAAGGAAG
>JAEXUU010000110.1 GCA_023452965.1 Pseudomonadota bacterium
GCGCGCTCCGAAAACGGGCCTGTGCTGTTCTGGCGGGTGAGGCTCCGGCCGCATGACCGCGCCGACAGGCTGGCGAAACTCTCGCCGGCGATCTTCGACCCCGATGCAGAATGCCCGAAATGGCAGGCCTTCCTCGATCTGTGCCAGCCGAGCGAGCCGATCCAGCGCTTCCTGCAGGTCTTCTATGGCTATTCGCTGCTCGGCATCATCGGCGCGCAAAAGCTCGTCTTCCACTATGGCGAGGGTGCCAACGGCAAATCGACCTTCATCGAGGCGCTGGCGCGCCTGTTTGGCCCCTATGCCGGCACACTCAATTCAGAGTCGGTGACGGGGACGCAGAGCAAGGGCGCCGGCCAGGCCACGCCCGACATTGCCCAGCTGCCCGGCAAGCGCCTGGTGCGCGTCTCCGAGCTGCCGCGCGGCGAGATGCTGCGGGAATCGCTGGTCAAGCAGCTCACCGGCGGCGAGCCGATGATGGCGCGGCACAACTACGGCAACTTTTTCGAGCTGCGACCGGTCTTCAAGGCGACGATGTCGGGCAACGACAAGCCGCGGATCGACGGCGTCGATCTCGGCATCTGGCGGCGGCTCTCGCTCGTCGTTTGGGGGCAGACGATCCCAGAGGATCAGCGCCGCGAGATGGAGACCGTGCTCGGCGAATTCGCGGCCGAGCGCAGCGGCATCCTCAACTGGCTGATCACGGGCGCCCTGTCCTACCTCGAGGAGGGGCTGCACGAGCCGCCCGAGGTCCGCGACGCCACAAAGGCCTATCGCGCCGACATGGACCAGGTGCAGGGCTTCATCGACGCCTGCGTGAAGCGCCTGCCGCCGGCGGTGCCGCCCGACGAGCCCAAGCTCGTGCCATCCCGCGTCATCTATGAGGCCTATGAGAGCTGGTGCCTCGCCAACGCGATGAAGCCATGGAGCGAGAAGGCCTTCAGCCAGACGCTCGAGAAGAAGGGCTTCATCAAGCACAACGGCCGCATCCGCATGTTCGAGGGGCTGGTCCTGCACGACATCCCTGACCGGCCCGAGCCCCGCAGCCCCCGCTACGGAGACGATCGGTGACACGCGACGCTCGCGATGATCATGCATGGAGCGCGGGGGCTGGCGCGATGTTGCCATATGGCACGCGTCTGGCGCTTCGTGGGTTGCGAGGGTTGCGCGAGCGTTGCCGGGAACCCTCGCGTGGCGAATTCGCGTGTCACGTCAAAGGGTTAAGTGGGGCTGTGCGAGGGTTGCGAGGGTTCACGCGCCCCTTACACATGAGGGGCTTCGGGGAAGCCCGAAAGAACAGCTTCTTATATTGCCTTATACGCGAAGAACCCTCGCAACCCTCGCAAGTCATCATCGAAGTGATTGAGATTGAAAGAGAAATGGTGCTGCGAGGGTTGTTGTCAACGCACGCGCAACCCTCGCAACCCTCGCGGAGCCGGAAAGGGCTGGTCATGGCGACGAAAGAGATCATCGATATCGAGGCGCTGTTGCACCGGGCCTATGCGCAGCATCGCGTCGACCGAGTGACGCCGCAGGCGATGCTTGGCCTGCGCCGGCAAGGGCCGAGCGCCTCGCTCGTCGGCGCCATGCAGGCGGTGGCGCTGGGGACGATTGTCGACAACTCCGGAGCCGCGGCCCGCATGATCGGCCAGCAGACGATGATGGCCGCGACGCCCGACGACATGCTGATCGTCCATGACCATGTGCTGGCGCTGGCGGAGTGGCGGATCGAGAACCCGCGCGGGCCGGAGCCGAAGGCCTGGCTGCTTTCGGAGATCGCTGCGGAGGGCTGGCATATCGAGGAACCGGCGGCCGGGAGCTGGCTGGTGCGCCATGCCCGCCGCGGCGCTGACGGGGCGATGCGGACGCCTCTGGTCGATCCCTATCTGCTGGTGACCGTGATTGAGCATGCGCGCGCCGGCACGCGGCCGGAGATCGACGAGGCGCCGAAGAGTGGGCGAGGGCGGCCCAATGCGAAGGCGCTGGCGCAGCGCGGCGATGCCCTGCTCGCCCGCGCGCTCTATGCCGTCTGGCATGCGGCGTTGGGCTCGCTCGCGGCCGATCTCGGCGCAGAGGGCGTGCTGCAGCGGCATCAGGTCACCGGCCCGGTCGCGCCCGCGACGCCATGGGATGCGGCGACGCAGGGCGCCGTGCTCGCCTCGGCCGCGAAAAAAGCCTTCCCGCAGGATAATTCAACCCCGCGTAAGACATTGAAACAGCACTATAATCGCCGTTTTTGACAGGGTTACCCTCTTGTGGCACGTTCGAAGCGTCCCGAAAGGGTTTCGAGCAACGCCCCGCGCCACTGGCCGGGGCGTTTTGCGTTTTGGTCCACCGGCGGCGTCGGGAGGCTGCCATGTGAACCCGAATGGGCTTCCGATGCAGGTCACGATTAGCTTCCGCGACCAGATCATGGCGCGCTACGCCAACCAGATGGGGGCGCTCGGCGCCGGGCAGGCGCAGGCGGCTCTTGCCCGCGCGCTCCGGCATACCGGCGCCAAGGCCCGAACTCGCGTCATCCGCGCGCTAACGGCCCAGACCGGGCTAAAGCGGGCGACAATCGTCAAGGCCGTGCGCGAGATGCGCGGCGATGCGGCTGCTCTTGAATTCGTGCTGCGCACCCAGGGCGGCAATGTCCGCCTGCATCACTTCAAGGCGCGCGAAACCCGCAAGGGCGTGAGCGCTGCGCCATGGGGTCAGCGGCAGGTGTACCCCGGCACCTTCATGAAGGCCGGGTGGTGGCATTCCCGGCGCGTCGGCAAGCCGAACTGGAACGGGCAGGTCTTCGCCCGCGCAGGCGGCATGACCAAGACGGGCCGCGACAAGTTCGAGGTCCAGCGCTCGGGCCTCTACATCCCGACTGAGATGCTGACGGGCGAGACGGCGCAGGCCTTCCAGGACCTGATCCGCTCAGATCTCATGCCCCGCGTGGGGCATGAGCTCGGAAGGATGTTGCCCGGCAGATAGCGCCTGGCGCTAAGCTGCCAGAGCAGCCAGACGCGGGTCCAGGGCGATTGTCTGCTCGCTTTGGACCGTCGGGCTCGCTGTGGTGGCGGATGCGGTCGCGGGTGTGTTCTGAACCGTCGGTGCCGTGCCAGTATTGGTGGACGAGGCTGCGGCTTGTTGAGCCGCAGGCGCTGCAACAGGCTCTTCTTCGTCTTCCTCAGGCGGTTCGCTGGAAAGCACCTCGTCGAGCCGCGTGCTCAGGGTCGACAAATCGTCTGCGATCTTCTCGAG
>JAEXUU010000445.1 GCA_023452965.1 Pseudomonadota bacterium
ACCAGGCCCAGTCCGCAACCGGCCCGCACGACCAGGCCGTGGCCGAGCAGCAGCTCACCGGCGCCGTCGGCCGCCTCCTGGCGCTGGGCGAGGCCTATCCCGACCTGAAGGCCAGCGCGAACTTCCAGCAGCTCCAACAGGACCTCGGCAATGTCGAGGACAAGCTGGCGGCGGCGCGGCGCTTCTTCAACAATGCGGTCGGCGAGTTCAATGCGGCGATCCAGGCCTTCCCGGCGGTGTTCTTCGCGCCGCAGATGGGCTTCACCCCGCGCGAATTCTTCGATGTCGGCGAAGAGACGCGGGCGCAGATCGAAGTCGCGCCGACCGTAAAGTTCTAACACGCCGCGCGAGCGCGGAGCCGCTGCGATGCCGGGGGAAGCTTTCGGGCTCTATACCCACCAGCGCAACAACCGGATCAGGTCGAATTTCCTGCTCGTCGGGCTGTTCCTGCTGGTCTACCTGACCGTCTGGGGCCTGTTGCTGGTCGCCTACGGCTATGGCGGCGTGCCCCGTGGCCGCAGCGCCTTCAGCGAGGCCGGACGAACCTTCCTGTCCTGGCTGCCGGTGATCACGCTCGCTACGGTCGCCTGGATCTTCATCGGCTTCAGGATCAATGTCGCGCTCATCGGCGCAGTCTCCGGCGCCAAGGGGATCAGCCGCGAGGAGAACCCCAAGCTCTACCGGATGCTGGAGAATCTCTGCATCTCGCGCGGCATGGTGACGCCGAAGCTCGCGATCATCGAGAGCGATGCGCTCAACGCCTTCGCCAGCGGCGTCAACGACAAGCAGTTCACGGTGACGCTGACCACCGGGCTGATCGAGCAGCTCAACGACGCCGAGCTCGAAGCGGTGATCGCGCATGAGCTCACCCATATCCGCAATGGCGATGTCCGGCTGATGGTGATCGCGATCGTCATCGCCGGCGTGATCTCCTTCGTCGGCGAGGTGATGTTCCGCGGCCTCACGCGGCGCAGCATCCGCTATTCCTCGTCCTCGGACGACAAGAAGGGCAACGGCATCGCGATCCTGATCGGCATCGCCGTGATCGCGATCTCCTGGTTCCTGGCCATCGTGGTCCGGCTGTCGCTGTCCCGGGCGCGCGAATATCTCGCCGATGCCGGCGCGGTCGAGCTCACCAAGAACCCCGACGCGATGATCTCGGCCCTGCTCAAGATCTCCGGCCGCGCCGATATCGAGGGCGTTCCCTCGGGCGTGATGGACATGTGCTTCGAGAACGACCCGGACGATTTCGCCGATCTGTTCTCGACCCACCCCTCGGTGACCAAGCGGGTGCAGGCGCTGGTGCAGACGGCCGGCGGGCGGATGCCGCTCGAAGCGCCGCTCGGCCCGCCCAAGGTCGCCGAGCGCCAGCCTCTGCCCGAGATCGCCGAGACCTCGGCCTCGCATGGGCCGTGGGGCCGCAAGCCCCCGGGCTGACACTCCGATCCTCAAGTCGCCACCCCGCTCTGACGGCGCAGCTTCGACTGCGGGTAGCTTCGCCTCCTCTATGCAATCTTAAGTTGCATAAAATAATAACTGCACGCATTGATAAAGGCGCTCGACAACCCACGAGGCGCCCATGAAACTCAATGAGAGGTCCGAGAAAAATCTGGTCGGCGTTCATCCCGACCTGGAGAAGGTGGTTCGGAAAGCGGCGGAGCTGACCGCCGTCTCCTTCATCGTCACCGAAGGCGTACGCACCCTCGAACGGCAGCGGCAACTCGTCGCCAAGGGCGCGGCCCAGACCCTGAGATCCCGCCACATACCTGAGAATAATCAATCTCGAATGAGCTGCGCGGTGGATCTTGCCGCTGTCGTCGGCGGACAGGTTCGATGGGACTGGCCGCTATACGAGCGCCTCGCCGTGGCGATGAAGATGGCGGCTCAAGCCGTCGGCGTTCCGCTGGAATGGGGCGGCGATTGGCGCAGCTTCAAGGACGGGCCGCATTTCCAGTTGCCCTGGCAGACCTATCCCTGAGCGAAGAATAGCGCACGGGCGCGCTCAGCGCCCGTCGCGGGCCCAGTCGAGCGCTTCCTCGAGCCGGTCGTCGCCCCAGAACAACTCGCCGTCGCCGGTGACGAAGGTCGGCGCGCCGAAGATGCCGAGCGATTTGGCGAGCTCGGTCTCGGCCTTGAGCCGGCCCTTGACCTCCTCGCTGCGCGAAAGCGGGAAGGCGGCCGAGGCATCGGCGCCGGCCTCGCGCAGGGCCGTGGTCAGCACCGCCTCCTCCGCAATGTTGCGGCCTTCGCAAAACTGGGCCCGGAACAGTGCCTTGGTGAAGCCAGGCATCCAGCCGGCCTCGCGGCCGGCGAGCGCGAGGCGCGCGGCGATCAGCGAGTTCTGCGGGAAGATTTCGGGACGTACGATGGCCAGCCCGGAGCGGCCGGCGCGGCGCGCCACGTCGCGCCACATATAGCGTCCCTTGTTGGGGTAGAGATTGAAGGGCGAGCTGGTCCAGCCCTGCGCGGCAAAGATCGGGGCGAGAAGAAAGGGGCGCCAGCGCAGATCGACCCCCGCCGCCTCGGCGGCAGCCTCGATTCGCAGGGCAGTCAGGCAGGAATAGGTCGAGGCGAACTCATACCAGAAATCCAGAACAGGACGTTTCGTCATCAGCCCCCCCGGCGGAACGAAGTCGGGTCCCGCCACATCCATCACATGATCCGCCGGCCTGGCCCCCAGGCCGGCTGTACGCTGCCCGGTTCAGGCGCCCTTGCGACGATCCATCACCGGAAGACGCCGCATCGATCAGAAGGTTCCGATTGCGTCGCCCTTAGCCCTGCGATAGTGCGCCCTTACGTCCGAAATGCGGCCGTCAGAACCGCATCCGTCTCCCAGGCATGAGCGGGGCTCATGCAGCCGCAGCAGGAAGATCAGCCTATGGCCGACAAGCGCGTGAACAAGGTCGTGCTCGCCTATTCCGGGGGCCTCGACACCTCGATCATCCTGAAATGGCTGCAGACCACCTACAACTGCGAGGTCGTGACCTTCACCGCCGATCTCGGCCAGGGCGAAGAGCTCGGCCCGGCGCGCGACAAGGCGCTGCTGCTCGGCATCAAGCCCGAGAACATCTTCATCGAGGACCTGCGCGAGGAATTCGTGCGCGACTACGTCTTCCCGATGTTTCGCGCCAACGCCGCCTATGAGGGCGTCTATCTGCTCGGCACCTCGATCGCGCGGCCGCTGAGCGGCAAGAAGCTGATCGAGATCGCCGAAAAGGTCGGCGCCGACGCCGTCTCGCATGGCGCCACCGGCAAGGGCAACGACCAGGTCCGCTTCGAGCTGACCGCCTATGCGCTGAAACCCGACGTCCATGTGATCGCGCCCTGGCGCGAATGGGACCTGCGCTCGCGCGAGCAGCTGATCGCCTTCGCCGAGCAGCACCAGATCCCGATCGCCAAGAACAAGCGCGGCGAGGCGCCCTTCTCCGTCGACGCCAACCTGCTGCATGCCTCGTCCGAAGGCCGCGTGCTGGAGGATCCGGCGGTCGAGGTACCCGACTACGTCTATTCGCGCACGATCTCGCCGGAGGATGCGCCGGACAAGCCGACCATCGTCACGGTTTCGTTCGAGAAGGGCGACGCGGTCGCGATCGACGGCGAGAAGCTCTCGCCCGCGACGCTGCTCGCCAAGCTCAACGATCTCGGCCGCGACAACGGCATCGGCCGTCTCGACCTCGTCGAGAACCGCTTCGTCGGCATGAAGTCGCGCGGCATGTACGAGACGCCCGGCGGCACGATCCTGCATGCGGCCCATCGCGCCATCGAGTCGATCACGCTCGACCGCGGCGCGGCGCATCTCAAGGACCAGATCATGCCGCAATATGCGGAGCTGATCTATAACGGCTTCTGGTTCTCGCCGGAGCGCGAGATGCTGCAGGCGCTGATCGACAAGAGCCAGGAGTTCGTCACCGGCGACGTGCGCCTCAAGCTCTACAAGGGCGGCGTCCATGTCATCGGCCGCTCGAGCGACTATTCGCTCTACGACCAGGACCTCGTCACCTTCGAGGAAGGCGCGGTTGCCTACGACCATCGCGACGCGGCGGGCTTCATCAAGCTCAACGCGCTGCGCCTGCGTACGCTCGGCCAGCGGAAGAAGAAGCTGGGGCTCTAAAAAGCTCTACTGAAGAGTGTCATCCCGTGCGCGCTGCGGCATGTAATGCCGCTGCGCAGACACGGGACCGCGTGACGAATAAGGCTCAATTCACCCGGCGAGGTCCGTCCACGCCGGGTTTTCCTTTTCGATCAGCGCGATTTTCCAGGCGCGGCGCCACTTCTTCAGGACTTTCTCCCTCTCGATCGCCTGATTGGGTTCGTCGAAGGTCTCGACGTAGACGAGCCGGTCGATGTTGTACCTGGCCGCATGGCCCTTGATCGCGTGGGCTTTGTGCTCGGCGATCCGGCGCTCGAGGTCGTTGGTGATGCCGATGTAGAGCGGACCGTCTTTGCGTGTCGCGAGGATGTAGACGGCGTAGATGCGGGCGGTCATGCAGGCCTCGCGGTGAGCGCGAGACGGCACCCTACCCGGCAAACGGTCCCGTGTCTGCGCAGCGGCACTTCGCGCCGCAGCGCGCACGGGAAGACAGCGGGTTTCGCTGCTATTTCTTCAAGGGCTCGCCGACATCGATGCGGTTGCCGTCCGGGTCCTCGAAGACGAAGGCGCGCAGGCCGTAGTCCTTGTCGCGCAGGCCCTTGACGATGCGCAGGCCACGCTCGCGGATCACGGCATGCACCGCGTCGATATCCTCGACCATCATATGCGCGACGTTGAAATCCGCTGCCTTGTGGCCGGGCTGGAGCGTCAGGTGCAGTTCGGCTGCGTCGCGCTTCAGGATCATGAAGCCGACGGGGTCGCCGTTCTCGAAGGTTTTACGGAAGCCGAGGGCACTGACGTAGAAATCGCAGGCGCGGGCGATGTCGGCCACGGGCAACATGGCGGCGATCCGCCCGAAGCGGAACGCGGAAACCGAATCAGTCATCGCAAATCTCTGGCTGGGATGGCGCCGCGTCGCGGGACGGTGCCCGGGAGCGTGGCTACCTGATCCTAAGATATGGTCGAGACGGTGCCCGCTTCCTTCCTAGCTCACCTCACCACGATCCGGCAATGGCGGGCCAGCCGCGGCAGCAGCTTGGCGAAGACATGGCCGTCAACGGCGACGCAGCCTGCGGTCGGCGTGAAGCCGGCGCGGGCGAGGTGCCAGAAGATCGCGCTGCCGCGTCCGCGCTGCACCGGCCGGTCGTTCCAGCCGAGTTCGACGATCACATCATAGAGATGATCCTCGCGTTGGAGGCGCTCCTCGGCCTCGCCGGGCGGGCGGTCGATCAGGCGGTTGTAGCGGCGGTCCTTCTGGTCGTCGCACCAGGCGTCGCGCGGCCCGATC
>JAEXUU010000466.1 GCA_023452965.1 Pseudomonadota bacterium
GGTCCAGCTGATGTTCTCGCCTGCTTCCTCGGTGTTGCCGCACATCCGCAGCGGCGCTCTCAAGGGGCTTGCCACAACCGGCGCGAAGCGCGGCGAACTCACGCCCGATCTGCCGACGATCCAGGAACTCGGCTTCCAGGATTTCGAGAGCTCGGTCTGGTTTGGCTTCCTGGTGCCCGTCGGCACGCCGCCGGATGTCGTCGAGAAGCTGCGCAGCGCGACCGATGTGGTGCTCGATCAGGCCGAGGTGAGCAAGCAACTCCAGACGCAGGGCATCGAGATCCTGCGCTACGGCCCGGATGCCTTCGCGAAATACATCCGAAGCGAAACCGACAAATGGGCAGAGGTGATCCGGGCAGCCGGCATCACCGCTCAGTGATCCAGGGAATTCCAAGATGCCAAAGCTGCATGTGACGGAATGTCGTGAGTTCATTCAGGCGGTCTCCGAAAAGGCGACCGAGATGGGCGTGCCGATCTCGGTCGCGATCGTCGGGCCGGAGGGGCATCTGATCGCGCTCGAGCGGATGGACGATGCCGGCTTCATCACGCCGGATATCGCGCGCGCCAAGGCCTTCACGGCCGCCGCCTTCCGCTCGATGAGCCCGCGCTTTCCTGACGGCCAGGTGATCCAGCAATGGTTCAAGGAGCGCAATCCGCAGATGCTGGTCAATGCAGCGATCTTCACCAACGGCCAGATTGTGGCCTCGGGTGGCTGCGCGCCGGTCTTCAAGGGCTCCGAGATGGTCGGTGCCTACGGGATCAGCGGCGCGACCGGCGATCAGGACGAAGAGATCGGTCGCTATGCCCGCGCGAAAGTGGGCTGGGCGCATCAGTCTGAAAGCGACACCACGCCCGACAGCGTGAAGCAGCACATCAATGAGATCTACGCCAAGATCGGCCTCGGCGGCCGGATCGAATGAGCATGCCTCGGGCGGGCGGCCCGCCCGAGCCCTTCATCGCGGCCATGGCTGGCGCGTCGCCGCGCGCCGACCGACGCATTTCGAACGGGGACGACCTGTCGTGCTGAGTGAAGACGATCACAGGAAAGCGGCCGAGGCCATTCTCAAGGCCGAGCGGGAGCGGGTACCCTGCGTCCAGCTTTCAAAGACGTTTCCGGGGATGGAGCTCGTCGACGCCTATCGCGTCCAGGATCTCTGGGCCGAAGCGCGGGTCGCCAACGGCGCTCGGGTGGTCGGCCACAAGATCGGCCTGACCTCGCGTGCCATGCAGATGGCCTCGAAGATCTCGGAGCCGGACTACGGCCGCATCCTCGACGATGCGCTCTACAATGACGGCGCACAGATCAAGGCCGAGACCTTCATCAAGCCCAGGCTCGAGGTCGAGCTCGCCTTCATCATGGGCGAGGATCTCGCCGGCCCCGGCTGCCGTATCCACGACGTCATGCGCGCGACAGAGTTCGTCGTGCCGGCGCTGGAGATCATCGACTATCGAACCGAGGTTCCGCGCGCGATCGTCGACACCATCGCCGACAATGCCGCCTTCGGGGCGATCGTCCTCGGCGGCCGCACCATCCGTCCGTTCGATGTCGACGTCCGCTGGATCGGGGCGACCCTCTCGCAGAACGGCATCATCGAAGAATCCGGCGTCTCTGCCGCGATTATGGGACATCCGGCTGCAGGCATCGCCTGGCTGGTCAACAAGCTGCACGCAGTCGGCGCTGGGCTGAAGAAGGGCCAGATCGTGCTCGGAGGGTCGTTCACGCGTCCGGTCGACATCAGGAAAGGCGATGTCATCCAGGCCGATTACGGGCCGCTCGGCGCCATCGGCGTCTCCTTCATCTGACGGGTGCGGTGAAGCCGCCGGAAGATCGCTTCAAGCGCGCTTTGCGCGAAGGCTCCCGGCAGATCGGACACTGGTGCAGCCTGCTAGGCAGCTATGCCGCCGAGGCGGTGGCCGGATCGGGCTGTGACTGTTGCCGAATCCCTGCCCCGGAGGGCACTGCTCCTCCAACTGAGCTGCGGGATCAACCGTGAAGCACGGCTGATCCCAGTTGCTTCGGCAATGCGGGATTTCCGGTTTCGCCATTTCTCCTCCCGAGCCAGCGCGTCAGCGTCGGGTCGGCGGCGGTGCGACGCGATGCTCGCCGCAGGCTCCTTCATCCGCCTTTCGTGAGCCCGCAAACGGGAGCGAGCTGTCCCAGTCCCTGGACGCTCGGCAGGGATGCAGGATTGCTGCTGCCTTTTCCGTCACGGCCAATATGCTGCGGGAAAGGCGCGGGGGGCGCCGGGTTTCTGCGAGGACCAGCTGGAATGACCAAGCCCGCAATGCCGTCCGGACGGACGAGGAGCGAGCTCGCAACGCTGCCGACGCCGTTCGAGAAGTGCGCACGCCTGTCACAAGAACTCGGGCGGCATGGTCCCGCCCCCGCGATCTGGATGAAGCGCGACGATTGCACGGGTTTCGCCGGCGGCGGCAACAAGGCCCGCAAGCTGGAGTTCCTGGTCGCCGAAGCTCTGCAGCAGGGCGCGGATGTGCTGGTGACCATCGGCGCGCTGCAATCGAACCATGCCCGTCAGACGGCGGCGGCCGCGGCACGGCACGGTCTCGGCTGCGTCCTCTTGCTGACGGACTCGGTGGCCAACCGCGGCGAAGCGTATCGGACGAACGGGAACCAGCTGCTCGACCGGATCTTCGGCGCGCAGATCCGTTTCCTCGCCGCGGGCGCGGACAGCACGGCGATTGCTGCGGAGACGATGGCGGCATTGGCCGCGCAGGGGCGGAAGCCCTACCTCATTCCGGTCGGAGGCTCGAACGCGCTCGGCAGCCTCGCCTATCGCGAGGCGCTTCTGGAGCTTGCGGCGCAGGCCCGCGAGAAGGGGCTGAAGCTCGACCATATCGTCGTGCCGACCGGGAGCGGCGGCACCCATGCCGGCATCCTCGCCGGCGTCGAGGATGCCGGACTGTCCTGCCGTGTGCACGGTGTCAGCGTCTCGCGCGCCTCCGGGGAGGCGGGGGCCATCGTCTCCGGGCTGGTCCAGGAGATATTCGCCCTCGAAGGCCGCCAGAGGGGAGCGGTGGCCGGGCTGGAGGTCGACGATACCCAGATCGGACCGGGCTATGGTCAGCCGACCGCCGCCATGGTCGAGGCCGTCGAACTGGTCGCCCGCACAGAAGGGATTTTGCTCGACCCCGTCTATACGGGAAAGGCCATGGCCGGCCTGCTCGCGCTCGTCAGGAGTGGCGCTATCGCTCCCACCGAGACCGTGGTCTTCTGGCACACGGGCGGCGCTCCCGGCCTGTTCGCCTATCCGGAGGTGTTCGGGGGATAGCGTCCGCCGCGTCGGGCCACGGGCAAGTTGCGTCGCGCGGCAGGGGCCCTGAACCGCTATGGCCGCCATATTTTTCTTCTATAGTAGAATTTCTGCGATCGAGTGCTAGCATTCCCCTGTTTCCGGCCCGCCCGCGCGGGCTGGAAGCCAAGGCTACGGCCAAAAGGCCGGCCGATCGGCGACCGAAACGGTCCAGGGGAGGACTTCACCATGACCATGCCTGCGCTGCGATCTTCGCTTCTGGCTGCGGCGATGATCGCCTGCACCTTGCCGGCGAGCGCCAATGACAAGCCGTTCCGCATCGGCGTCATCGACGACATGTCCGGCACGTTCTCGGACAATGGCGGTCCCGGCACCGCGCTGTCGGTCCGCATGGCCGTGGAGGATTTCGGTGGTTCGGTGCTGGGCCGGCCGATCGAGGTCGTGGTCGCCGACCATCAGAGCAAGCCCGATATCGGCTCGGCGCAGGCACGCCAGTTCATCGACGAGCGCGGCGTCAGCGTCATCCTGCCCGGCGGCTCGAGCTCGGTCGGCCTTGCAGTGCAGGCGGTGGCGCGCGAGCGGGAGATCACCACGCTGGTCAGCGGCGGCTATGCCCCGAACTTCACCGGCAACCAGTGCTCGCCCTATGGCACGCAATGGGCGCCCTCAACGGCGGAACTGGCCAATGCGGTCGCCAAGGGCGTCGTCGATGAGGGCGGCAACAAATGGTTCTTCCTCACCGCTGACTATGTCTTCGGCCACAGCCTCGCGGCCGATGCCGGCAAGGCCGTGAAGGCTGCTGGCGGCCAGGTGGTGGGCGAGGCCCGCCACCCGCTCGGAACGGCCGATCTGTCATCGCCGCTGCTGACCGCCCAGTCCTCGGGCGCGAACGTCATCGGTCTCGCCAACGCCGGTCCCGATCTCGTGAACTCGCTGAAGCAGATGCGCGAATTCGGCGTCAAGGCGAAGCCCGCGACGATGCTGGTCTACGAGAACAATGTCGTCGCGCTCGGGCTGCCGGCGGCGCAGGGGCTCAAGCTCTCGGCCCCGTTCTACTGGGACATCAACGAGGCGACCCGCGCCTGGGCCAAGCGTTACATGGCGCGTTTCGACAACAAGGTTCCGACCATGGGCCATGCGCTCGCCTATATCGCGACCACGCATTACCTCAAGGCGGTCAAGGCGCTCGGCAGTGACGATGCCAAGGGTATCGCCAGGAAGATGCGCGAGCTTCCGATCACCGGCGACATGATCCAGAAGGCGCGCATCCAGGACAATGGCCGCGTCGTCATGGACATGCACCTGTTCGAGGTGAAGTCTCCGGCGGAATCGAAGAGCCCGGCCGATCTCTACAAGGTGCTGGCGACTCTGCCGAGCGAGGGCCTGTTCACCCCGGCCGAGCAGAGCGGCTGCCAGCATCTCCACAAGCCCTGATCCCCGCTCCCCCGGTGCCGGCGTTTGCCGGCGTTCCGGGGCCTGCCGGCCTCGCGACCAGACGGACAGCCAGCACGATGACCAGCACGACGGCACCGGCGCTCCCGCGCTTTCCCATGCATATCGACGGCAAGGATCATGAGGCCGTCGAAGGCGGCTGGCTGGAGACCAAGAACCCCTATACCGGCAAGCCCTGGGCCCTGATCCCGCGCGCGACAGCCGCGGATGTCGACCTCGCCGTCAGGGCTGCGCATGAAGCCTTCACCACCGGCCCCTGGTCGCGAATGAGCGCCAGCGCTCCCGGCGTGCTGATGTTCCGCCTCGCCGATCTGATCGCCGCCAATGCCGAGCGCCTCGCCGATCTCGAGGTTCGCGACAATGGCAAGCTGCGCGTCGAGATGCTCGGCCAGATGAAATATCTGCCGCGCTGGTTCCAGTATTATGGCGGGCTCGCCGACAAGATCGAGGGTCATGTCACGCCGATCGACAAGGCCAACATGTTCCACTACGTCGCCTATGAGCCGCTCGGTGTCGTCGGCGCGATCACGCCCTGGAATTCGCCGCTGCTGCTCACGGTCTGGAAGCTCGCTCCGGCGCTGGCGGCCGGCAATACCGTCGTGGTCAAGCCCTCGGAATTCGCCTCGGTCTCGATGCTGGACCTGGCGAAGCTGTTTGCGCAAGCCGGCTTCCCGCCCGGGGTCGTGAACGTCGTCACGGGCCTGGGGCAGGAGGCCGGCGAGCCGCTCGTCGAGCATCCGCTGGTGGCGCGTATCGCCTTCACCGGGGGCAATGCCGGAGGCCGCCGGATCTACGAGGCCGCCGCGCGCCAGTTCAAGCGGGTCTCGCTCGAGCTCGGCGGCAAGGCGCCCAACATCGTCTTCGCCGACGCCGATATCGACGCGGCGGTGAAGGGCGTGATCTCCGGCATCTTCGCGGCGGGCGGCCAGACCTGCATGGCCGGCTCGCGGCTCCTGCTGCAGGCCTCGATCCATGATCGCTTCCTGGACAGGCTGGTCGAAAGGATGCGCCAGGCGCGCCTCGGCGATCCCAACGACCCCGAAACCGATATCGGCCCGGTCGCAACCGAGCAGCAGCTCGCCAAGGTGCTCGACTATATCGAGATCGCGCGCCGCGACGGCGCGCGCTGCGTGCTCGGCGGAGAGCGCAGCACGCGCCCCGGCTGCACGCAGGGCTGGTTCGTCGAGCCGACCATCTTCGCCGGCGTCACCAATGCGATGCGCATCGCCCGCGAAGAGGTGTTCGGGCCGCTGCTCAGCGTCCTCAGCTTCGAGACGGAGGAGGAGGCGATCGCTCTCGCCAACGACACGCCCTTCGGGCTCGCAGCCGGCGTCTGGACCACGGATCTCGGCCGCGCCATGACCCTGCCGAAGAAGCTCAAGGCGGGCACGGTCTGGGTCAACGCCTATCGCGTGGTCAGTTATCTCGCGCCGTTCGGCGGCTTCAAGGAATCCGGGATCGGGCGCGAGAACGGGCAGGCCGCGATCATGGAATATCTCGAGCCGAAGAGCGTCTTCATCAACGCGAAGCCTGCGATCTCGAACCCGTTCACCCTGCAATAGCCGCAGCGCTTCCCGCCTGTTCGGGACGGAGTTGGAGGCTGCTCAGGGACGGCGCACGATCACGCAGTAATAGCTGCAGCGTTCGTTTGTCTCGTTGACGAAGCGATAGGGCTCGCGGATCTGGAAATAGAAGCTGTCGCCGGCGGCGAGCCGGTGGATCGTCTCGCCGATCTCGACCGAGAGCTCGCCCTCCTGGATGATCAGATGCTTCTCGACGCTGCCCTCATAGGTCGGCAGCCAGCCCGAGGACATGCCCGGCGGGATCACGTGGAGCAAGAGCTCGACCCCGCTTTCGGGATGGGCCGGGGAGAGCACATGCCGCTCGAAGCCGGTCTCCGCATCGCGGAAGCTCACGCGCTGATCGGCGCGCCGGACCGAAACGGGAGCGGCATCGCTTTCCGCGCCCATCAGCCCGGAGAGCGAAGTGCCGAGTCCGCGCGCGATCCGAGTGACCACGGCGAGCGTCGGGTTCTTTTCGCCGCGCTCGACCTTGGACAGCATGGCCCGGCTGACTCCGGACCGTTCGGCGAGGCCGTCCAGCGTCAGCGCCGCCGCCTTGCGCAGCCGCCTCACGCGGGAACCGAGTTCGAGGCCCGGTTCATGATCGGCGCGCTCGCCATCTCCGGGCCGGGCTCCGGCCGGCGGATTGGACGCCCTGTCGGAGGTCGGGCCAGGCCGGTCGAGCCTGTGGGGCTCAGGCCTGTTCAGCCGCATCGCTCATTCTCGTCGCCGGTTCTCTCGTCGGTCTCAGCCCGCTTATCGCATGCGCCGCACCGGCGACAAACGTTCATCCGCTCGTCGGCCCGCCGTCAGGAGCCGCCCTCCTTGAGCTCGAGCAGGAAA
>JAEXUU010000479.1 GCA_023452965.1 Pseudomonadota bacterium
CACGCAGGGATCTCGCCGGGCTGCTCGGCGCCGGCGCGGTTGCGGCAACGGCGCTGACGCTGGCTTCGAAGGAAGCCAGCGCGCAGGCGGCCACCACCAATACCTTCGAGCGCATCCTCAGCTCGAAGAAGCTCCGGATGGGCGCTGTCGCCGCCGGCCAGCCCTGGACCTTCAAGGACCGGGCGACCGGCAAATGGGGCGGGCAGTTCGTCGACATCGGCACCGCGCTCGCTGCCGACATGGATGTGCAGCTGGAGATCGTCGAGACCACCTGGGGCAACGCCGTCCTCGATATTCAGGCCGACAAGATCGACATCATGTTCGGCATGAACCTGACGCCGAAGCGCGCCCTGGTCGTCGACTACACCTCCACGGTCTATGACAGCGCGCTCGTCGTCATCGCCCGTCCCGGCTTCGAGCCGAAGAACTGGGCCGATCTCAACGACCCCAAGATCAAGATTTCGGTCGATGTCGGCTCGGCGCACGACCATGTCGCCGCCCGGCTCTGCCCGAAGGCGCAGATCGTGCGCTTCAAGTCGCTGGAGGAGGCGACGCTCGCGCTCCGTAGCGGCCGCGTCGACGCTCAGAGCATCTTCTGGATGGGCGGCGTGCGCGCCGTGAAGCGCGACCCCGGGCTCGGCAAGGTCATCGTACCGCAGCCGATGTTCGGCTCGACCTCGAACGCCATCGTGCGCCGCGAGACCGACAAGACCTGGCGCGACTTCGCCTCGGCCTGGATCACCTATTCGCGCGGCCTCGGCCTGATCCGCGAGGCGGTGGTGAACAGCCTCGCCCAGGTCGACCTGACGCTGGATGACATTCCGCCGGGCGTCACCTTCTGAGTGTGGGACAGGGTCTCCGGCTTCGCGCCGGAGACCCTCTTCCGGTTTCACCGGTTCCTGCGGCCTGGTCGCCGGGCAGGCTTGCGAAAGGGAAAAGATGTATACGTGGCGTTTCGATGCCGTCTGGGGCTATCGCGACCTGTTCCTGACCGGAACCGCGGTGACGGTCGGCCTTACCATTGCAGTCGTCCTGCTCGGCCTCGTGGTCGGGCTGATCGCCGGTCTCGCGCAATTGTCGCGCTCGCCGGCGCTGCGCTGGCTGTCCTGGCTCTATATCGAGATGTTCCGGCTGACGCCGCTGCTCGTGCTGCTGCTCTGGTTCTACTACGCGCTGCCGATGCTGACGGGCATCAAGATCGACGCGCTGACGGCGGCGGTCGTGACGCTCTCGCTCTATGGCGGCTCGTTCTATGCCGAGGTCATTCGCGGCGGCATCGTCTCGATCGAGACCGGGCAGAGCGAGGCGGGGCTCGCGCTCGGCATGACCCCCGGCAAGGTGATGCGCCGCATCGTCCTGCCGCAGGCGATCAAGCGGATGATCCCGCCGCTGATGAACCAGTCGATCATCCAGTTCAAGAACACTTCGCTGGTCTCGGTGCTGGCGGTGCCGGACCTGCTCTACCAGGGCCAGATCGTCGCCATGGAGACCTATCGCGCCCTCGAGGTCTACACCGTGATCGCCGCGATCTACTTCGTCGTCCTGCTGCCGGCGACCGTGATCGTCAAGCGCGCCGAGAAGCGCCTGTCGCAGAGCAATTGAGGCAGAGATGACCACCAGCAAGATCGAAATCTCGGGCCTGCGCAAGCAGTTCGGCGACCTCGTCGTCCTGCGTGACATCAACCTCAAGGTGGAAGCCGGCGCGGTCATCGCGCTGATCGGGCCCTCGGGCTCCGGCAAGTCCACCTTGTTGCGTTGCATGAACCTGCTCGTCGTCCCGGAGGGCGGACGTATCCGCATCGGCGACGACGTCTTCGCCTTCGACGGCGGCGCCAAGCTGCCCGGCGTGCGCGAACAGGCGCGTTTCCGCTCCAACACCGGCATGGTGTTCCAGCACTTCAACCTGTTCCCGCACATGACGGTTCTCCAGAACGTCATGGAGGGTCCGCTCTCGGTGAAGAACATGCCGAAGGCGGAGGCTGACGCGCTCGCCCGGCGGCTGCTCGACAAGGTCGGCCTCAGCGACAAGGTCGATGTCTTTCCGAACAAGCTCTCGGGCGGCCAGAAGCAGCGTGTCGCCATCGCCCGCGCGCTGGCGATGGAGCCCTCGGTCATGCTCTTCGACGAGGCGACCTCGGCACTCGACCCGGAGCTCGTCGGCGAGGTGCTGAACGTCATGCGCGCGCTTGCGGCCGAAGGCATGACGATGATCATCGTCACCCACGAGATCGGCTTCGCCCGCGAAGTCGCCGACCGCCTCGTCTTCATGCGCGACGGCGTGATCGTCGAGGAAGGGCCGGCCCGTGAGGTGATCGACAGCCCGAAGGAAGAAGCGACCCGCGCCTTCCTCAGCCACTTCCACAATCGCGGCTGAGCCCTGAGGGCAGGACGATGACGGCTTTTTCCGGCTCGCATGTCGCCGTCATCGGGGGCGGCATCGTCGGCCTCGCCGCTGCGCTGGAAATCCAGCGCTCCGGCCATCAGGTGACCCTGATCGAGCCCGAAGAGCCGGGCGGCCGGCAGGCGGCCTCCTATGGCAATGGCTGCTGGCTCAACCCCGGCGCGATCATGCCGATCTCGCTGCCCGGCCTTTGGCGCAAGGTGCCGGGTTTCCTGCTCGATCCGACCGGGCCCTTCGTCATCCGCTGGCGTGATCTGCCCGGTCTCGCCGGCTGGCTGCTCGATTTCGTGCTCGCCGGCCGCAACTGGGATCTGGTCGAGGCCTGCGCGCGCACCCGTTTCGAGCTGTGCAGGACCGCCGTCGACGAGCATGTCGCGCTCGCCGAGGAAGCCGGCGTTCCCGAGCTGATCCGGCGGGAAGGCGTCATGTACGTCTATCTCGACCGCTCCGAATTCCAGGCCGAGGAACGCGTCCGGCGGATGCGCCGCGAATTCGGTGTCGCCTTCAGCGAGGTCGGGGAAGAGGAGCTGCGCCGGATCCAGCCGGAGCTGGCGCCGCGCTATCG
>JAEXUU010000482.1 GCA_023452965.1 Pseudomonadota bacterium
AGCGCCGAGATCTTGCTCTTGGCCTTGCGCAGGTTGAAGAACAGCTTCTTCTGGTTGGCGGTGGTGCCCATCTTCACCAGCGACCAGGAGCGCAGGATGTACTCCTGGATCGAGGCCTTGATCCACCACATCGCATAGGTCGCGAGCCGGAAGCCCTTGTCGGGCTCGAAGCGCTTGACCGCCTGCATCAGGCCGACATTGCCCTCCGACACGACCTCGCCGATCGGCAGGCCGTAGCCGCGATAGCCCATGGCGATCTTCGCGACGAGACGCAGATGGGAGGTGACGAGCTTATGGGCCGCATCGCGGTCGCCATGCTCGCGCCAGCGCTTGGCCAGCATGAATTCCTCGTTCGGTTCCAGCATCGGGAACCGGCGGATCTCTTCCAGGTAACGTGAAAGTCCGCCCTCGGCGGACATGACGGGCAGCGACGCAATCGCCATGCTCGTACTCCTCTCCAGGCTCCCGCTCCGCGGCGAGCCGACCACCCGAGTGTCCTTCGGGCAGGATTGTGCGGTGCGCCGCCACGAAGACCATCGTCAATTCGCGGGCAGCACACCCAGCGGCGCCCCTTTAGCCATCCGCTTCGCAGTGCAGTATATTCAATGCGAGAGTGACCGAAAGTGGGCGGCGCAGCAAAAAACCGTCACAGGATCGCGAGTTCACTTTGCAAACGTGCAAAGTCGGCCGGTGGTTCCGACTCGAAGCGCAGCTCCTCGCGGGTGACTGGATGCGCGAAACCGAGCAGCCGCGCATGCAGCGCCTGGCGGCCGAGAGCAGCAAGCGCGGCGCGGGCGCCCTCCGGCAGGCGGCTCGCCTTGGTCATGAAGCCCGAGCCGTAGAGCTGGTCGCCGAGCAGCGGGTGGCCGATATGGCTCATATGCACCCGGATCTGGTGGGTGCGGCCGGTCTCGAGCTGGCATTCGACCAGGCTCGCCAGCGCTTCCAGCTCCTCGTGGCCGCGCAGCAGGGGTGGATAGCGCTCGATCAACTCGATATGGGTGATCGCCTCGCGGCCCCGGCCTTCGCCGACCACCATCATCTTCTCGCGATTGCGGTTGGAGCGCTCGATCGGGGCGTCGATCGTCCCCGTCTGCCGGCGCGGCGCGCCCCAGACCAGCGCGAGGTAGGCCCTTTCGAGCGGCCCGGTGCGGCCATGGTCGGCGAACTGCTTGGCCAGCCCCTGATGCGCCTTGTCGTGCTTGGCGACGACGAGCAGGCCGCTGGTGTCCTTGTCGAGGCGGTGGACGATGCCGGGCCGGCGCACGCCGCCAATGCCCGAAAGGCTCGCGCCGCAATGGGCGATCAGCGCGTTGACCAGCGTGCCGTCCTCATGCCCGCCGGCGGGATGGACGACGAGGCCGGCGGGCTTGTCGATGACGATCAGGTGCTCGTCCTCGAAGACGACATCGAGCGGGATCGCCTGGCCGATCGGCGCGGCCGGCTTGGCTTCGGGCATGATCAGGGCCAGACGCTGCCCCTCGACGACCTTGCGGCTGGCATCGGCGACGACAGCGCCGTCGATGCTGACGCCGCCTTCCTTGATCACCTGCTGCAGCCGGGCGCGGGAGATCTCTCCCGCGAGCAAGGCGAGCGCCTTGTCGAGGCGCAGGCCGGCATGCTCGGCGGTGATCACGAGTTCGGTCGGGGTGTCGATGGGGTGGGGCGCGTTCATGCCCCGTCTATAGGCGCAAGGGAAGAAAATCGCACCCACAGATCGCGGATTGCGCTCGGGCTCGAGCCGGGCCTCTCGGGCGGTTCGTTGCGTCGTGGCCGAGAACGGCGGCAGATCGCATCCTGCCGGACGCAGGCTGGCGATAAGCTCTCTCTGCCCAATGCGCTGCGCCGTATCAGCCGAAGAGGCGGAAGCGGCCCTTCGGCTCCTCCGGCGGTGCCTGCTCCGGTCCCGGGGCGTCGGGCGCGTGGGCGACCGGGAAGACCACCGGCGCCGGCCGGCCTTGCGCTGCCGGCTTGCCGGAGTTCGGCGCTGCCTCGGCCGGCGTGGCGGCTGCCGGTTCGGGCTTCGGCTCGGCAACCGGTTCCGGCTTGGTTTCGGGTTTGGCCTCGGCCTTGATCTCGGGCTTGGCCCCGGGCGCGGGCTGCTGTGGCGCGGGTGCCGGCGCGACCGGCACCGCTTCGATCACGGTAGCGGTCGGGGCGGCGGCGGTTTCCGGCACCACCTCCACCGGTGCCGCGGTCTCGGCCCGGCCTTCGAGCAAGGGGGCGGATTCATCGAGATCGGCGAGCACGTCGTCGAGGTCGGCGGTCGGGCGGCCGAGGGTCGCCGGCGGCACCGTCCAGACGAAGGCGTCGAGGCGGCCGGAGATCGGCGAGACCGGCAGCCAATGGTCGGAGACGAGGCCGTCTGCGACCCAGGCGGCATCGCGCGGGGCGCGGGTGGCGCGGGCGAGCCATTCGCGCACCCGCCCGGCAGCGCCGTGCTCGGCTTCCTCGAGCTCGGCCATCAGCAGGCAGACGCGGACCGAGGCGCCGCCGGCGAGCAGTGGCTTCAGCGTCGCGCGGGCCCGGGCAAAATCCTGGGCGTGGATCGCGGCGCCGGCCAGGGCCAGCACGCCTTCCGGATCGGCCGGGCGCAGCTTCGTAAGCGTTTCGGCGCGGCCGAGACGGTCGCGGGCACTGTCGCCGGGGCGAACGTCGAGATAGGCGGCGGCGATGTCGGGATGCGAGGCCTCTTTCCAGGCCGTTTCGAGCAGCCTGGCCGCCTTCTTGATGTCGCCGCGCTCGGAGAGCATGCGGCCGGCAAGTGCCGCGGCCGGCGTCAGCCCGGGGGCAAGCTTCACCGCCTCCAGCGCGGCCGCGAGCGCCTTCTCGGGCTCGCGGCCCTTGGCTTCGAGCGCCTCGGCGGCGAGCAGAACGGCGCGCTGGCGCTTGGCCTCGGCCTTGTCGGCGAGACGCAAGGCGGCGCGGCGCTCGACGGCGGTGCGCGCCGCCTGCCAGTCGCCGGCGCCGGTGTGGAAGTCGAGCAGGGCGTCGTTGGCCCAGGCCAGCGAGGGCGAACGCCGCACCGCCTCGTCGGCGAAGGCGCGGGCGGCGGCCATGTCGCCGCGGCGGCGCGCCTCGACGAACAGGCCGCGCAGGCCGAGCACACGCGTCTCGGGCTTGTCGAGCATCGCC
>JAEXUU010000519.1 GCA_023452965.1 Pseudomonadota bacterium
CGTCCAGCCTGTCGCCGCTGCCGGCGAGATCTTCGATCAGGATGCGCGCTTCGAAAGTGTAATCGGCGATGCCTGCCTGCTTGAGCGTCCGCGCCAGCGCGCGCCGGACGTCGGAAACGGCATCGCCCGCCGCCGGTGAGGCAGCGGGCGTGGAATTGTCGGCAGGGCGGCCTGAGTGCGACAAATCTGTCCTTGGGGCCGGCCCTGCGGCCGGATCAGTTGCCCTGCATCGCTTCCTGGACGCAGGAGTTCACCTTGATCCGCAGCGCGGATTTGCTCTCCTTAGCGCCGCGGAACTGGCGCTGGCAATCCTGCCTGGCCTGCTTCTCGGTCTTGGCCTTCTGCAGATGGGCCGGCTCGCCGCTGAAGACTTTGCGCGCGGTTTGCGATCCGGTCTGGGCCCCGGCCGCCAGCGGCGTCAAGGCGATGGCGGCGACAAGGGCGATGCTGCTGAGCAGGGTCTTCATGTCTATCCTCCCCGGACGATGTTACCGATGAGACAGTAACGCGCGAACTGGGGTGAGGTTTCACACCGTGCCTTGCTCGGCGAGCAGTTCCGCCTGGCGGGCGGCGGTCAGCGCATCGATGATCTCGTCCAGCACCAGCCCCTGCATCATCTCGTCGAGCTTGTAGAGCGTCAGGTTGATGCGGTGGTCGGTGACCCGGCCTTGCGGGAAGTTGTAGGTGCGGATGCGCTCCGAGCGATCGCCGGAACCGATCTGGGAACGCCGGTCGGCCGAGCGCTCGGCATCGGCGCGGCTGCGCTCTTGGTCGTAGAGCTTGGCGCGCATAAGCTCGTAGGCGCGCGCCTTGTTCTTATGCTGTGAGCGCTCGTCCTGGACCAGGACGACGATGCCGCTCGGGATATGGGTCAGCCGTACCGCCGACTCCGTCTTGTTGACGGGCTGGCCGCCGGCGCCCTGGGCCCGCATCGTGTCGATGCGCAGGTCCTTCTCGTCGAGGGCGACATCGACCTCGCTGGCCAGCGGCAGCGTCGCAACGGTGGCGGCCGAGGTATGGATCCGCCCGCTCGCCTCGGTGTCGGGCACGCGCTGCACCCGGTGCACGCCCGATTCGTATTTCAGGCGGGCGTAGACGCCCTTGCCGGAAATCTCGGCGATCACTTCCTTGAAGCCACCGACCGTGCCTTCGCTCTCCGAGAGGATGTCGAGGGTCCAGCCCTGCTGGGCGGCATAGCGCTGGTACATGCGCAGCAGGTCGCCGGCGAAGAGCGAGGCCTCGTCGCCGCCGGTGCCGGCCCGGATCTCGAGGATGACGCCGCGTTCGTCGGCGGCGTCCTTCGGCAGCAGCGCGATCAGGATCTCGCGCCCCCGCGCCTCGATCTCGGCGCGGGCATGGTCGCGCTCCTCATAGGCGAGGTCGCGCATTTCGGCGTCGGTCGCCGGGTCGTCGATCATGGCCAGGGCCTCGTCGAGCCCGGCCTGCGCCTTGCGCCAGGCGGCGATCGCCGCGACCACCGGATCGAGCTCGGCCAGTTCCTTGGCGAGCTCGACCACCCGTGTCGGCTCGCTCGCATGGTTGATCGCGTCGCTGGCTGCGGCATGGCGGGCGACGATGCCGTCGAGGCGGTCTTGCGGGAGGAGGAGGGACATGGCGGTGATGCGATCTTGCTGAACAATGGGGGCCGGCGGCTGCCGGCAGGCACGGCCGCGAGCGTCGCTAGACCGGAACCTTCATTTCGGCTGCGAGCGCGCCGAGGAGCGGGCGCAGGCTGGCCGCGCCGTCGGAGGCCGCCAGCCACGCGTCGAGCCGCTGGCGCGCCTTGCCGGCGTCAAGCGTCCGCAGCATCGCCTTGACCGGTCCGACAGAGGCCGCCGACATCGAGAAGGAGCGGTAGCCGAGTGCGATCAGCGCCAGCGCTTCGATGGGTTTTCCCCCCATCTCGCCGCAGACCGTGACCGGGCAGCCGGCCTTGTCAGCCTCGTCGATGATTGCGCGCAGGGCCCGGAGGCCTGCAGCGCAGAGCGGGTCGAAGCGATCGGAGACACGCCGGTTCTCACGGTCGGCCGCAAACAGGAACTGCATGAGGTCGTTGGTACCGATCGAGAGGAAATCGGCCTCGCGGGCGATTTCGGGCAGCTCGAACAGCAGCGACGGCACCTCGACCATGACGCCGAGCTGCAGGCTGGACGGTGCCGGGCGGCCGTCGCGCTCGAGCACGGCGAGTTCGCGGCGCACGATCAGCCGGGCGCGCAGGAACTCGTTCACGGTCGCGACCATGGGCAGCATGATCTTCATGTCGTAGCCGGCGCCGGCGCGCAGCAGCGCCCGCACCTGCGCCCGCAGCAGGCGCGGCTTGTCGAGCCCGATGCGGATCGCCCGCCAGCCCAGCGCCGGGTTTTCCTCCTCGACGCGTTCCATATAGGGCAGCACCTTGTCGCCGCCGATGTCGAGCGTGCGGAAGGTCACCGGCCGGCCATTGGCCGCCGCCAGCACGGCGCCGTAGAGCGCCTGCTGCTCGGCGGTGGTCGGCATGTGCTGCGCCACCATGAACTGCAGCTCGGTGCGGAAGAGGCCGATGCCGGATGCGTTGGTCTCGTCCAGGTTGGGCAGATCGACGAAGAGCCCGGCATTGATCTGTAGGGTGATGTCGACGCCGTCCTTGGTCACCGCTGGCTGCGTCTTGAGCTTGCGATACTGCTCCTGCTTGCGGGCACGCAGGCGCGCCTTGTCCTTGTAGGCGTTCTCGACGTCGGGCTGCGGCCGGATCTGGACCTCGCCGGCCTGGCCATCGACGATGACCGCGTCGCCAGCCTCGATCAGCGCCGTGGCATTGGCGATCTCGCCGACGGCCGGGATGCCGAGCGCGCGCGCCACGATCGCGATATGGCTGGTCGGCCCGCCTTCCTCCAGCACGAGCCCGCGCAGATGCGACCGGTCATAGTCGAGCAGCGCCGCCGGCCCCATCGAGCGGGCGATCAGAATGGCGTTCTCGGGCAGCTGCTCGCGCGCGACCCCGTTCGGCTTGCCGACCAGCGTGCGCAGCAGCCGGTTGGCGAGATCGTCGAGATCGTGCAGGCGCTCGCGCAGATAGGGGTCGGTCTGGCGCTGCATCTTGGCGCGCGTGTCCGACTGGACGCGTTCGACCGCGGCCTCCGCGGTGAGGCCGGTCATCACCGCCTCGCGCATGCGCCGCAGCCAGCCCTGGTCGTGGGCGAACATGCGGAAGGTCTCGAGCACGTCGCGATGCTCGCCGGTATGGGCGACGTCGCCGCGCTCGATCAGTTCGTCGATCGCGGCACGCATCCGCGCGATCGCCGCCTCCAGCCGCGAGACTTCCAGGGCAGGGTCCTCGGCGATCAGGTCGGTGATCGCGACGCGCGGCTCATGCAGCACGGCGTAGCCGAGGCCGACGCCGTCGGCCAGTGTCGTGCCGATGCCGTGGATCGGCCGCTCCAGCCCGATCGCGGCGCCGGGCCTCGACAGGGCCTTCAGCCCTCCGGCCGCGATCATCTCGGCCATGATCATGGCCGTGGTCTGCAGCGATTCGGTCTCGTCCTCGCTGTAGATGCGCGTGGCCCGATTCTGGATGACCAGGACGCCCATCACCGCGCCGCCGCGCAGGATCGGCACGCCGAGGAACGAACGGTAGATCTCTTCGCCGGTCTCGGGGCGGTAGGAGAATGCTGGGTGAGCCTGCGCGTCCGAGAGCGCGATCGGCTCGGCCTCGCTGGCGATCAGGCCGACCAGGCCCTCGCCGGCGCGCATGGTTGTGTGGTGGACCGCCTCGCGGTTGAGGCCTTCGGTGGCATAGAGTTCGAGCGAGCCGTCTTCGCGCAGGACATAGACCGAGCACACCTCGGCCACGAGATTGCCGGCGATCAGGACGACGAGCCGGTCCAGCCGCTCCTGCGGGCTGACCGGCGCTGCCATCACCTCGCGGAGCCGGCGTAGCAGAACGCCCGATCCCCCGAGTGCGCCTCGCATCAAA